>JAPHUI010000372.1 GCA_026193755.1 Ignavibacteriaceae bacterium
TGGATGGAACAGGAAAAGGAACGTGGTATTACAATCACCAGTGCTGCCACAACTTGCTATTGGAATGATCATCAGATAAATATTATTGATACACCGGGACACGTTGATTTTACAGTTGAAGTTGAAAGATCTTTAAGAGTTTTAGACGGAGCAGTTGCTTTGTTTTGTGCTGTTGGTGGTGTAGAACCACAATCGGAAACTGTTTGGAGACAGGCAGATAAATACAATGTTCCGAGAATAGCATTTATTAATAAGATGGATAGAGTTGGAGCAGATTTCTATAATGCGGTTCAAATGATGAAAGACAGGCTTAGTGCAAACGCTGTTCCTATTAATTTACCAATTGGTGAAGGAGATCTTTTTTCCGGTGTTATAGATTTAATTCAATTTAAAGCAAGGATGTATCACGACGAAACCTTTGGCGCAACCTTCGATGAAATTCCTATACCTCAGGATTTGATGGATTTAGCAAATAAATACAGGACAAAAATGCTTGAGGCTGTATCCGATGTAGATGATACGCTGTTGGAAAAATATCTTGAAGGAAAAGAAATTACAGCCGACGAGATAATTGCTGTTCTTCGAAAGGCGACAATTGAATCTAAAATTATTCCGGTAGTTTGCGGCTCAGCTTTTAAGAATAAAGGTGTTCAGAAACTACTTGATTATGTTGTTGATTTGCTACCGTCACCTTTTGATTTTAAAGAAATACATGCTCACCATATTGGTATAAACGATATAGTGACCAGAAAAACATCTGAGAAGGAAAAGTTTGTTGCTTTGGCTTTTAAAATTATGAACGATCCTTATGTTGGGAAGTTATGTTTCTTCCGTGTCTACTCCGGTGTTTTAAAGGCAGGATCCTATGTTTATAATTCTGTAAGTCAAAGAAAAGAACGAATTGGTAGGCTTTTACAGATGCATGCAAATGATAGATTGGATATTAGTGAAGTTCGAACAGGAGATATAGCAGCTGCTGTAGGGTTAAAATTTACTCGTACAGGAGATACTTTATGTTCTGAAGATGATCCGATAGTTCTTGAAAAAATTACATTTCCTGAACCTGTTATTCAGATTGCTATTGAGCCTAAGACCAAAGCAGATCAGGATAAGTTATCAGATTCGCTCTCAAAGCTTTCTGATGAGGACCCAACTTTTAGGGTTAATGTTGACCAGGAAACAGGACAAACATTAATCAGCGGAATGGGTGAGCTTCACCTTGAAATTCTTGTAGATCGCATGAAAAGAGAATTTAAAGTTGAAGCTAACATTGGTAAACCACAAGTTGCTTATAGAGAAACGATTACAGAGACTGTTCAAGCAGAAGGTAAGTTTATTAAACAATCTGGTGGTCGTGGTAAATATGGTCATGTGGAAATTGAACTATCACCCAACGAACCTGGAAAAGGATTTGAATTTACGAATGCTATTGTTGGTGGAGCGATACCAAAAGAATATATAACTCCGGTATCTGCTGGAATTCAGGAAGCAATGCGGAATGGTGTAGTTGCCGGATTTCCAGTAGTTGATATTAAAGCTAAATTATTTGACGGTTCATATCACGATGTCGATTCCGATGAATTATCATTTAAAGTTGCAGGTTCAATGGCTTTTAAAAACGGATGTAAAAAAGCTAAGCCTATTCTGTTGGAACCGATAATGTCAGTTGAGGTTGTTACTCCTGAAGATTATTTAGGTGATGTTATGGGTGATTTAAATTCACGCAGAGGAAAAATTGAAGGTTTTAATGCACGAAAAGATGCTCAGGTAATCAAAGCACTTGTTCCCCTTTCTGAGATGTTTGGATATGCGACTGTTTTAAGATCTATGACGCAGGGAAGAGCAATATACACAATGCAGTTTGATCATTATCAGCAGGTACCTCAATCAATTGCTGAGGAGATTGCTGAGAAATCATTAGGTAAGAAAAGTACAGCAACAGCTTAATTAATTTAGAATTAACAATAAAAGGAAAAATATAAAAGGAGAAACCGATGGCAAAAGAAAAATTTGACAGGAGTAAGCCGCACGTTAACGTTGGAACAATCGGTCATGTAGACCATGGTAAAACCACATTAACTGCTGCCATCACAATGGCTCTCAATAAGAAGGGCTTATCACAAATAAGAACTTTTGATAGTATTGATAATGCACCTGAAGAAAAAGAAAGAGGCATTACAATTGCAACTGCTCACGTTGAATATTCAACTGAAAAGAGACATTATGCTCACGTAGATTGTCCCGGTCACGCAGATTATGTAAAGAACATGATAACGGGTGCAGCTCAAATGGATGGTGCTATTCTGGTTGTTGCTGCTACAGATGGACCTATGCCACAAACAAGAGAGCATATTCTCCTTGCTCGTCAGGTAGGTGTTCCCAGGATAGTTGTATTTATGAATAAAGTTGATATGGTTGATGATCCTGAGCTTTTAGATTTAGTTGAAGAAGAGTTAAAGGATCTTTTAACTTCGTACGAATTTCCTGGTAATGAAGTTCCCATCATCAGGGGCTCGGCTCTAAAAGCGCTCGAAGCTGCAGCATCTCCGGAAGCTAAAATAGATGATCCAAGGTTGGATTGTGTTTGGCAGCTTATGGATGCAGTTGATTCTTATATTCCTGTTCCTGAAAGAGAAACTTCAAAACCTTTCCTAATGCCTGTCGAAGACGTATTCTCAATTACAGGTCGTGGCACAGTTGCTACCGGAAGAGTAGAAAGAGGAGAAGTTAAACTCCAAGAAGAGGTTGAACTTATCGGATTAGGAATGCACAAAAAGACAGTTGTTACTGGTATTGAAATGTTCAGAAAAGAACTTGATTCTGCAATGGCTGGTGATAACGCTGGAATTTTGTTAAGAGGTGTTGATAAAAATGAAATTGAACGAGGAATGGTAATAGCAAAAACTGGTTCCATAACTCCGCATACAGTATTTGAAGGTTCAGTTTATATCTTATCAAAGAATGAAGGTGGAAGACATACTCCATTCTTTAACGGTTACCGTCCGCAGTTTTATTTTAGGACTACTGATGTAACTGGTGTTGCTACTTTACCTGAAGGTACTGAAATGGTTATGCCTGGTGATAATGTTAATCTTAAAGTAGAATTGATATCCGAGATCGCTATGGAAGATGGGTTGAGATTTGCTATCCGTGAAGGCGGCAGAACTGTTGGTGCTGGTGTTGTTACAAAGATTATCAAATAAATAGAAAATAATTTTCAACGAAATGGGAGCTTATTCTCCCTTTTCATTTGTGCTAATTATAAGGAGTTCTTAATTGCCGGGTCAGAAAATAAGAATAAAACTAAAATCTTATGATCATATACTGATTGATAAGTCGACTGAAAAGATTATCAAGACAGTTAGAAGTACTGGTGCGGTCGTCTCAGGACCAATTCCGTTACCAACAAGGAGAACTGTGTACACAGTACTTAGATCACCACATGTTGACAAAAAGTCACGTGAACAATTTGAAACCCGGGCTCATAAAAGAATTATCGATATTCATAATTCAAATAATAAAACCGTCGATTCATTAAGCAAGCTTGATATTCCGGCGGGTGTTGATATTGCAATTAAAATTAATTTATAATTTATTCTGAGTTTGTTATGCCTGGAATTTTGGGTAAAAAAATAGGAATGACCAGCGTCTTTAATGCTGAAGGAAATTTGGTACCTGTTACTGTTATTCAGGCAGCACCTAGTAAAATTATCTCTGTGAAGAAACAAGAAAAGGATGGTTACGCTGCGGTAGTTGTTGGTTATGGAGAAAAAAAAGAGAAAAATATTAGCAAACCAGTCTTAGGTCAATTTAAAAAAAGTAATCTTTCACCATTTAGAATGATTAAAGAATTTAAAGGTTTTGATTCAAATTCAGCTAAAGTCGGCGATGAAATTAAAGTTGATATATTTAAAGAAGGCGATACTATAAAAGTTAGAGGAAAGAGTAAGGGAAAAGGTTTCCAGGGAGTAATGAAGCGTCATAATTTTGGTGGAGTTGGTGGTACAACTCACGGGCAAAGTGATAGACTTAGAGCTCCGGGTTCAATTGGTTCGAGTTCATATCCATCACGAGTTTTCAAAGGACAAAGAATGGCCGGAAGGAAGGGATTTGATAATGTTACGATTCGTAATCTCAAAGTGATTAAAGTTATCCCGGAGGAAAATTTGATAATGGTAAAAGGTGCAGTGCCGGGTTCAATAAATTCAATAGTTGAATTGATTAAGCTATAGGCTTATAAAAAAGTATTAAAATCTGAATTAACATGACTTTAGAAATATATAAAACAGACGGAAAACCTTCAGGAAAAAAAGTTGAACTCGATGATGCCATTTTCGGTATTCAGCCGAATGATCATTCAATTTATCTTTCTGTAAAAGCATTTCTTGCTAATCAAAGGCAGGGAACTCATAAAGCTAAGGAGAGGGCAGAAGTAAGAGGCGGAGGTAAAAAACCCTGGAGACAAAAAGGAAGAGGAACTGCGAGAGCCGGTACAACACGTTCACCATTATGGATTGGCGGTGGAACAATTTTCGGTCCTCGTCCTAGAGATCACAGACAAAAGCTTCCTAAAAAAGTCAGGCAGCTTGCGAGAAAATCTGCTCTCAGCTATAAGGTTAAAGATGAACAGCTAATGATAGTTGAAGATTTTACTTTTGAAAAACCGGCGACGAAAGATTTTATTTCTATAATGGACGCTCTGAATTTAAATGGTAAAAAGATACTTCTTCTCACAGGGAAAAATGATATCAATATTTATAAATCCGGAAGAAATATCAGTAAAGTTAGTGTGTTGGAAGCTAGTAAAGCCTCGGCTTACGATATTCTGAACAATCAGCTGTTAATACTTCAGCAAAGTGCTGTTGAAGCAATTTCTGAAACATTTAAAGAAAATGAAGCAGAGGTGAACTGATATGCACCAGGTTTTAATAAGCCCTCTTATCACCGAGAAAATGACCAACATAACTACGGATAATGGTAAGTACGGATTTCTTGTAAATCCCAAGGCAAATAAAATTCAAATTGCAAAAGCAATTGAACAAAAATTTAATGTGCATGTAGTTGCTGTAAAAACTATAAATCATCCTGGTAAAATGAAAACACAGTTCAGGAAAAGCGGAAGGTTTACAGGAAAGACTGCCAAATTTAAAAAAGCAATTATTACCCTTAAAGAGGGTGAAAAAATAGAACTTTTTGAAGAAGTTTAGATTTTGGAAATGGGTATTTAAATGGGAATTAAAAAATTAAAACCAACTACTCCGGGAACAAGATTTAAAAGTAACTTCACTTTTGATGAAATTACAAAAACAGTACCTGAAAAATCGTTAACTGTTTCTTTAAAAAAATCGGGTGGCAGGAATAATTTAGGTAGAATTACGGCGAGACACATTGGTGGTGGTCATAAACGAAGATATAGAAAAATTGATTTTAAAAGAGACAAGCACGGAATTCCTGCAAAAGTATTTTCAATAGAGTATGATCCTAATCGATCATCGAGGATCGCATTACTTCACTATTCCGATGGCGAAAAGAGATACATTATTGCACCAAATGGTTTAAAAGTCGGTGACACAGTGAGATCCGGTTCGGGTAGCGAAATTTCAGTTGGTAACACATTACCACTAAAAGAAATGCCTTTGGGAAGTTTTGTTCATAATGTTGAATTAAAACCCGGGAAGGGGGGACAAATTGGTAGAAGTGCCGGCAATGCATTACAATTAATGGCTAGGGAAGGAAACTTTGCTCAGCTAAAAATGCCTTCTGGGGAAGTAAGAATGATAAATGTAAATTGTCTGGCAACTTACGGACTCGTGGGCAATTCTGAGCACGAGAACATTAGTTTAGGCAAAGCAGGTAGAACAAGATGGTTAGGTAGAAGATCATACGTGAGAGGTGTTGCAATGAATCCGGTCGATCACCCGATGGGGGGCGGTGAAGGTAAAACTTCAGGTGGCGGTCATCCTGTTTCACCATGGGGACAAAAAGCAAAAGGATTGAAAACCCGTAAAAGAAAAAATCGTTCTAATAAATACATTATTAAAAGAAGGAAAAATTAGGTTTAGCTTATGCCTCGTTCGGTAAAAAAAGGACCTTTTATACATTTTAAACTTGCACTGAAAATAAAGCAGCTTAATGATACTAATCAGAAAAGAATTATTAAGACGTGGTCTCGTGCATCTATAATTACTCCGGATTTTGTTGGTCATACTATAGCTGTTCATAATGGAAACAAGATGATTCCTATTTTCATAACTGAAAATATGGTTGGTCATAAATTAGGTGAATTCGCTCCAACCAGAATTTTTAGAGGTCATCCGGGTACTAAAGCCGAAAAAGCAGCCAAGACTAGCTAATTAAGGAAAAACAGATAAGATGGAAGCAAGAGCAATAAACAGGTTTATAGGTTCGTCACCAAGAAAAATGAGATTGGTGATTGATCTAATTAGAGGAGAATCAGTAGACAAAGCTATAGAGATACTTCACTTTTCTCCTAAACATTCTTCAAAGAATGCAGAAAGAACTTTAAGATCTGCTGTATCTAATCTCCTTAATAAAGATGATACAGCAAGAGTTGAACCATCCGATCTTTACGTGAAGGAAGCTTTTGTAGATGTTGGTCCGACGCAAAAACGAATATCACCCGCACCGATGGGCAGGGCATACAGGATTAGAAAAAGATCCTGTCATTTAACAATTGTAGTAGCAAAGAAAGCATAAATTCAGGAGGAATTTTTGGGACAGAAAACTAATCCGATAGGTTTGAGAGTAGGTCTGATAAGAGGCTGGAACTCTAATTGGTACGAAAGTAAAAGTTATGCTACAAAACTTAAAGAAGATGATAAGCTCAGGAGCTACATACGAAACAGGTTAAAGAAGGCAGGTATTTCAAAAATAATAATTGACAGAACATCCAAGAGTGTAATCTTAAATATTCATACTTCAAGACCGGGAGTTGTAATTGGCAAAAGCGGTAAAGAAATCACTCAGCTTGAAGAAGAACTTAGACAAATTACAAAAAAGGAAGTAAAGATTCAGATATCGGAAATTAAACGACCTGAACTTGATGCATACTTAGTTGCAGAAAATATTGCGAATCAGATTGAAGGAAGAGTATCTTTTAGAAGAGCAATGAAAATGGCAATAACAGCATCAATGAGGATGGGCGCAGAAGGTATTAGAATTATGTGTGCAGGAAGATTGGGTGGTGCTGAAATAGCAAGGTCTGAACAGTATAAAGATGGTAGAATTCCACTACACACATTGAGAGCTGATATAGATTACGCCAACGGCAGAGCAGAAACAGTATATGGTTCCATTGGAATTAAAGTATGGATTTGCCGGGGTGAAATTCTTGGCAAAAGAGCAATGGAATAATTTTGAGAAGGATCTAAAATTATGTTAATGCCGAAAAGAGTAAAATACAGAAAAGCACATAGAGGTAGAAGAAAAGGTAAAGCTAAACGAGGCAGTTCAGTTGCCTTTGGCGATTTCGGTCTAAAAGCATTAGAACCGAGTTGGATTACGAGCCGTCAGATCGAAGCTTGCCGTGTTGCTCTTTCAAGAAAAATGAAAAGGGATGGCAGGGTATGGATAAGAATATTCCCTGACAAACCGGTTTCTAAAAAACCTCTTGAGACGAGAATGGGTAAGGGAAAAGGTGCTCCTGAATTCTGGGTTGCAGTTATTAAACCGGGAAGAATTCTTTTTGAGGTCTCGGGTGTTACAAAACAGGTTGCAAACGAAGCTCTCACGATTTGTTCGCATAAGTTGCCGATTAAAACTAAAGTTATAGCCAGACCTGATTTTGAATAAGCTTTTTATAGGATATTGAAATGAAGATTCACGAAATAAATGAAATGAAGACCGAAGAAATCCTCCAAAGAATAAAAGAGGAAGAACGTAATCTAGTTGACCTTAGGTTTTCTCATCAATTAAAGCAGTTAACTAATACAGCTAAAATTAAAAATGTGAAAAGAGATATCGCCAGGTTAAGAACAGTTCTTCAGAAAAGAGAACTTCAATCAGCTAGTATTTCAACGAAAGGAGAAAGCGCTTAAGAATGGAATCGCGAGGACTCAGGAAGACAAGAATTGGAATGGTTGTAAGCAATAAAATGGATAAAACAATTCTGGTTGCTATTAAAAGACAAGTTGCTCATCCTCTTTATAAGAAATACTTTAAAAAGACAACGAAGCTTATGGCTCACGATGAGAAAAAAGAATGTAAAATTGGTGACAAAGTTAAAATTATGGAAACCCGCCCTCTTAGTGCTAATAAAAGATGGCGTTTAGTTGAAATTATTGAAAAAGCTAAGTAGGCAGGAGAATCACTGACGATGATACAGGTAGAAACAAATCTGGTTGTTGCAGATAATTCGGGTGCAAAAAAAGTTAGATGCATTCGGGTTTTAGGCGGTAGCCGCAGACGATATGCAACAGTAGGCGACACAATTGTTGTTAGTGTTAAAACTGCAATGCCTAATGGAACAGTAAAAAAAGGTGAAGTTTCCAGGGCGGTAATTGTTAGAACAAAAAAAGAAGTAAGAAGAAAAGACGGTTCTTACATTAGGTTTGATGAAAATGCGGCAGTATTAATAAATCCGCAGAATGAACCAAGAGGAACACGTATTTTCGGTCCCGTTGCACGGGAATTAAGAGATAGACAATTTATGAAAATTGTATCATTAGCACCTGAAGTATTGTAGAAGGTAATTATGAAAATTAGAAAAAATGATATGGTTATGATTATTTCCGGGAATGATCGCGGTAAGACCGGTAAAGTACTTAAAGTTTTTCCCAAGAAGTACCGTGTAATCGTTGAAGGAATAAATTTAAGGAAGAAACATACTAAACCTAATCAGAGGAATCCGCAGGGCGGTATACTTGAAAAAGAAGCATCGATTCATGCTTCAAACGTGATGATTTTGGATCCTAAAAGCAACGAGCCCACTCGTATCGGGTCAAGAGTGATCCTCGATGAAAAAACGGGTAAGAAAAAAATAGCTCGTGTTGCAAAAGTAAGCGGTGAAATGCTTCAGTAAAAATATAAATCCTTGTTAATAAGATGGCAGATAAAAAAGTAAAAGAAACCAAAGTAAAAAAAGATAAATCAAAAAAAGAATCCGCACCAGCAGCTGCTGAAAAAGAAGTTAAAATTCCCAGCAGACTTTTTGAATATTATCATGCTGAGATAGTCCCTGGTTTGATGAAAACCTTCAGCTATAAAAATATTATGCAGGTTCCGAAGATAGAAAAAGTGGTTGTCAACATGGGACTTGGAGCAGCAGTTACAGAACCTAAAATTCTTGAAGAAGCTGTTAAGGAATTAGAGTCGATTACTGGTCAAAAAGCTAGCGTAAGAAAAGCGAAGAAAGCGATTTCGAACTTTAAGCTTAGAGAAGGTGTAAGTATAGGAGCCATGGTAACATTAAGAAAAGAAAGAATGTACGAATTTCTTGATCGTCTCATTAACGTAGCTCTTCCACGGGTTAGAGACTTTCGCGGTTTATCAGATAAATCTTTCGATGGGAGAGGTAATTATACTCTTGGTGTTAAAGAGCAGATAATATTTCCTGAGATTAATGTTGATAAGATTACAAGAGTTTTGGGTATGGATGTTACTATTGTAACTTCTGCAAAATCAGATAATGAGGCTTACGAATTATTAAGATCATTCGGAATGCCTTTCATCAAAAAAGAAATTAAAACAGCCTAGGAGAATTAATGGCCCGTAAATGTTTAATAGCAAGGGAAGAAAAAAGACGCAGACTTTATGATAAGTATAAAAAGCAGCGAGAAGAATTGAAGGCTAATGGTGATTATGAGGAACTTCAGAAACTACCGCGTAATTCTTCAAGGGTTAGACTCAAGAACAGGTGTATGTTTACTGGTCGGGCCAGAAGTTATTACAGAAAATTTGGAGTTTCCAGATTAGTTTTTAGGGAAATGGCCTTAAGAGGCGAAATTCCCGGTATAAAAAAATCAAGTTGGTAATCGGAGAAAAGATAAATGCCAGTTACAGATCCAATAGCAGATTATTTAACAAGAGTTCGAAACGCTACAAAAGCTAAAAAGCCGCGTGTGGAAATTCCTGCATCCAAAATGAAAATTGGGTTATCGGAAATTCTTAAGAATTTGGGTTACGTTATTGATTACGAAATAATTGATGATAATAAACAGAAAAAGATAAATATTGTTTTAAAATATAAACAAGGTGTACCGGCAATTACCGGTTTGAAGAGAATAAGTAGACCAGGTTTGCGTGTTTACAGAGCTTCTGATAAACTTCCAAGAGTGCTTAACGGATTAGGTACGGCGGTTATTTCTACACCAAAAGGTTTATTATCCGACAAAGATGCCAGAAATCTTCTCGTCGGTGGTGAAGTAATTTGTTATATATGGTAAAATTAAAAGTTGGAGATTTAGAGTGTCCAGAATAGGTAAGAAACCGGTTGAGATTCCAAAGGGTGTTACAATTAACCTGGATGGAAATCACATTAAGGTAAAAGGACCAAAAGGTGAACTGTTCAGAACAATTCATCCTTCAATTAAAGCTGAAATTGTAGAAGGTGAATTATTAGTTACCAGACCAAACGATTTGAAGGAATCGAGAGCGCTGCATGGATTAACCCGTGCTCTTATACAAAATATGGTAGTTGGCGTTACAGATTCTTACAAAAAATCTTTAGAGATTGTGGGAGTCGGTTATAAAGCGGAATTGAAAGGAAAAAATTTATTGCTAAATATTGGATATTCACATCCGATTTATTTTGTTCCCCCGGATGAGATTAAACTGGAGGTTCCTTCTCCAACACAAATAATAATATCTGGTAACGATAAAGAACTTGTCGGATTAGTAGCAGCTAAAATCAGATCTTTCAGAAAACCTGAACCATATAAAGGTAAGGGTATAAAGTATTCTGATGAACATATTGTCAGAAAAGCCGGAAAGACTGCTGGAGCATAATTTTTAGGAGTTATGGTATCAATGAAAAAGAAAACAACAAGAATAAGAGCTAAAATAAAAATCAGGAAAAAGATTTCCGGTACACCAGAAAAACCTCGTCTTTCGGTATACAGAAGTCTGGATAATATTTACGCACAAATTATTGACGATACATCAGGTAACACATTAGTTGCCTTTTCGAGCCTGAATAAAGAAGCAGAGGCTGATTTAAAATCAGTGAAAGGTAAAATAAATAAAAGCAAATTGATTGGTAGTTTGCTAGCTAAAAAAGCTTTGGAAATAAATATTAAGAATGTTGTTTTTGACCGGGGCGGTTTTAGATATCATGGCAGAGTAAAAGCCTTAGCTGATGGTGCCCGTGAAGGAGGACTGGTATTTTGATGTTTGTTGCCGGGTCGTCTAATGGTAGGACTACGCCCTTTGGAGGCGTCTGTAGAGGTTCGAATCCTCTCCCGGCAGCTTCCTTTTTTATAATGATTGTTTTTTTAGGAGATAAATTTGAAAAGAGCTAAATCAACTGATATTGAAGGTTTAAAAGAAAAGGTAGTTCACATTAATCGTGTTGCTAAAGTTGTTAAAGGCGGACGTCGGTTCAGCTTTAACGCTATTGTTGTTGTTGGCGATGGTAATGGGATTGTTGGTGTAGGTCTTGGTAAAGCAAATGAAGTAACCGATGCGATTTCTAAAGGAATTGATGATGCAAAGAAGAATCTTGTAAAGGTCTCAATTAGAAGAGGTACTATCTCACATGTAATTATTGGTAAGTATGGTGCAGGCAAGGTATTATTGAAACCAGCTACACCTGGAACAGGCCTTATTGCTGGAGGTGGTGTAAGGGCAGTTTTAGAAGCGGCAGGTGTTCAGGATGTTTTAACTAAATCTCTCGGATCAAGCAATCCTCATAATCAGGTAAAAGCAACTTTGAACGGATTGCTGAATCAGATTGATGCGAAGTTGATGGCAAATAAAAGAGGAAAAACAGTTCAAGAAATTTTTGCTTCTTAAAAGAGGATTTAATGTCAAAGATAAAAGTAGTTCAAACAAGAAGTATTATTGACAGACCCAAGAATCAGAAAAAAATTATCGAAGCGTTGGGTTTGGGTAGACCTAATTGGGAAATAGTTCATAACGATACTCCTCAAATAAGAGGAATGATAAAAAAAGTGACTCACCTGGTTAGAGTTGAAGAAGTAAAAGAATAAGGAAATTATTAATGGATATTCTTAGCAATTTAAAATACGCTGAAGGTTCAAGAAAAAATCGTAAGAGAGTCGGGAGAGGTGAAGGTTCCGGACACGGCGGTCAGGCAACTAGAGGAATGAATGGACAGAGGTCTCGTTCTGGTTCCAAGAAAAGAGCCTGGTTTGAAGGCGGTCAAATGCCTCTTCAAAGAAGAATTCCAAAATTTGGGTTTACGAATATCTTTAAGGAAACTTATCAGATCGTCAACTTAAATGCTTTACAGAGACTTGCGGATGAAAAAAAGCTTGGTAAAGATATTAATGTTCAGGAATTGAAAAATTTAGGTTTAATTTCGACGATTAAAAAACCTGTTAAGATATTAGGTAAAGGTGAATTTAAAGCGAAAGTGAATTTTGAAGTTAATGCGATCAGCCAAAGCGCTAAAGAAAAGATCGAATCAGCTGGCGGCTCAATCAAGTTAATCTAATAAGGTAACAAATGTCCAAAATTACAGATACCTTTAGAAACATATTTAAAATTAACGACCTTCGCCAGAGGATAATTTATACACTGGTTCTGCTTTTCCTGGTTCGGTTAGGTGCTCATATTACCATCCCGGGTGTTGACACTACCTTGCTTACTGAAAGCATGAAAAATTCATCTACTGATAATCTTTTTGGCTTGTACGATTTATTTGTTGGCGGTGCATTTAGTAATGCAGCAATATTTGCCCTCGGAATAATGCCATATATCTCGGCATCTATTATCATTCAGCTGCTTGGTGCTGTAGTTCCCTATATTCAAAAACTTCAGAATGAAGGTGAAGAGGGAAGAAAAAAGATTACTCAGTGGACAAGGTACGGAACAGTTTTAATATCAGCAATGCAGGCCTGGGGTGTTACTATTAGACTGTTGAATATCCAGGTTCAGGGATTGTCAATTGTACCTGATGTAGTAAGAGGACTACCGTGGGTTCTTTCTACTATTGTCATTCTGACTTCGGGTACTGTTTTTATGATGTGGATGGGAGAGCAGATTACTGAAAAAGGTATTGGTAATGGAATATCATTAATCATATTCATTGGAATTATTGCAAGATTCCCTCACGCAGTATTCGATGAAATCAGGCTGATTAGTGTAGGACAAAGATCGATAATAGTTGAGATTGTAATTTTAATATTCATGTTCTTTATTATAGCTGGTGTAGTTCTGGTTACTCAGGGAACTAGACGTATTCCTGTTCAGTACGCGAAACGGGTTGTGGGAAGGAAAGTTTACGGAGGTGTTACACAGTATATCCCGTTGAGAGTTAACACTGCTGGAGTGATGCCGATAATTTTTGCACAGTCAATTATGTTTATCCCTAATACTGTTTTATCGTTTTTCCCAGACAATGAATTCCTGCAGAGCATATCCAGTTTATTTGTTTATCAATCTCCGGTTTATTCAACGATATACGCGCTTATGATTGTGTTCTTTACTTATTTTTATACAGCAATTGCCTTCAACCCAAAAGATGTTGCAGACAATATGAA
>JAPHUI010000136.1 GCA_026193755.1 Ignavibacteriaceae bacterium
ATTTATAAATCAGTTACTAAAAGTTCTTGAAGATCATAAACCCGACTACATAGCAGTTGCAACTGATTCAAAAGAAAAAACTTTCCGGCACGAGAGATATAAAGACTACAAAGCCACCAGAGAGGAAATGCCCGATGATATGATTCCACAAATTGGAAGGATTAAAGAGATTGTCGAGTTGATGAACATTCCTCTTTACATAAAACCCGGTTACGAAGCAGACGATATTATTGGGACTGCTGTAAAGCTTGCCTCAAAAAAAGGAATGATGTCTTATGCAATTACACCGGACAAAGATTATATGCAGCTTGTAACTGATAAAGTAATTGTTGCAAAACCCGGAAGAGGTTCTGATGAAGTTGTCTTTTTTGATCCAAAGAAAGTAAAAGAAGAATATGGTTTCGAACCAAAACAAATGATTGACTATCTTGCATTGATTGGCGATAGTTCAGATAATATTCCGGGTGTAAGAGGAATCGGACCGAAGACAGCATTGCCGTTAATTCAGGAATTTGGCTCACTAGAAAATTTGTATAAAAATATTGATAAAATTGAAAAACCAGGAACGAAGAAAAAACTGGAAGAAAGTAAAGAGAACGCATTCCTATCAAAAGAGTTAGCAACAATCTACTGCGATGTTCCATTAGAGTTTGATTTTGAGAAAGCAAAATTTGAAAAACCAATTTTCGATAAGTTGCGCGACCTATTTATCGAGCTAGAGTTTAAAAATCTTTTCAACAGGTTATTAAAAGTTTACAATCAGAATGTTGAAAAGAAAGAAATAACTAAAGAAGAAATTTCAACTACAACTACTTTCGATAAATCGAAATCTAAATATGTATTGATTACGTCGAAAGAAGAATCAAAAAAACTTGTTGAAAAATTAAGTAAAGCTTCCCTTCTTGTATTCGATACAGAAACAGATTCCCTTGATCCATTTGAACTACATATTGTAGGAGCATCATTTTCTACTAAAGCCGGAGAAGGATATTTCGTAGCAATTGATCCGGGAAGTACAATCTTTTCTGATGGAAAAGAAAGATTAGCAGTAGACGATTTTGTAAAAATCTTCAAGCCGATTTTCGAAAACAAGAAGATTAAAAAAGTTTGTCAGAACGGTAAGTATGATATTTCTGTTTTACGAAGTATTGGGATAAAAGTCGAGAATTTC
The DNA here is from genome assembly GCA_026193755.1 of Ignavibacteriaceae bacterium. Lineage (GTDB taxonomy): Bacteria > Bacteroidota > Ignavibacteria > Ignavibacteriales > Ignavibacteriaceae > IGN2. Next base: position 1,172 of record JAPHUI010000136.1, read on the forward strand.
TTTTTTGACACAATGGTTGCTAGTTATATCATCGATCCTGACCAAAAGCACGGAATGGATGCTCTTTCGGAAAAATATTTAAACTACACACCCATACCTCTTTCACAACTCATTGGTGAAAAAAAGGATCCGACAAAAATTTACGATGTTGATTTAGATACGCTTTCAGATTATGCTGCCGAAGATTCAGACATCACTTACCAGCTTTATGAAATTCTCAGTAGAGAAATAAAAAAAGAAAAACTGGATAAAGTAGCTTACGAAGTTGACTTTCCGCTCGTCCCTGTACTTGAGGATATGGAACATGAAGGGATAAAAATTGATAAAAAATCTCTGGAGAATTTTAGTAAAGAACTTCAAAAGCTTATTAACGATTACACAAAAAAAATCTATAAAGATGCTGGAGAAGAATTTAATATCAGCTCGCCAAAACAACTACAGGTAATTCTTTTTGAAAAGCTTGGATTAAGTTCCGGTAGAAAAACCAAAACAGGTTTTTCAACTGACGCACGTGCTCTTGAAAATCTTAGAGGTGAGCACGAGATAATAGAATTAATTCTTGATTATAGGCAGGTTACAAAACTTAAATCAACGTACTCCGATGCTCTTCCAAATCTTATAAACTCAAAAACAGGACGAGTACATACTGATTTCAATCAGACAATAGCTGCTACCGGAAGATTATCAAGCATGAATCCAAATCTTCAGAATATTCCTATCAGAACGGAAATGGGAAAGGAAATCAGAAGAGCCTTTGTTCCAAGAGATAAAAATTATGTTCTTCTGAGTGCAGATTATAGTCAGATTGAACTAAGATTTCTTGCAGAAATTTGTAAAGATGAAGCACTAATTAATGCATTCAAGCATGATGAAGATATTCATAGAAGCACTGCCGCATTAGTATTTATGGTCGATCCGAAAGATGTTACTGAAGATATGAGAAGAAAAGCAAAGGAAGTTAATTATGGAATACTTTATGGAATAGGTCCATTTGGATTAAAGACTAGACTGGGAATTTCACAATCGCACGCTAAAGATATAATTGAAACATACTTTAAAACTTTTAAGAATGTAAAAAACTACATGGTCGATTCTGTTAAGAAAGCTCAGGAAAAAGGTTACGCTGAAACTTTACTCGGGAGAAGACGATATCTTAGAAATATCAACAGCAATAACAGAGTTGTTCGTCAGTTTGAGGAAAGAGTTGCTATTAACATGCCTATTCAGGGAACTTCAGCTGATATGATTAAAATAGCAATGATAAATATTTTCAACGAGTTGAATAAAAGAAAAGCAAAAACAAAAATGGTTTTGCAGGTTCACGACGAATTATTATTTGATGCACATAAAGATGAAGTTGAGGAACTTCGCCCGGTAATAAAAAAATTAATGGAAACAGCAATACCACTTAAGGTACCAATACTTGTCGATACTGGTGTTGGAGACAATTGGCTTGATGCACATTAAGAAGAGTAAGTTTAAGAGTAAGAGAAAGAATAATCTTTTTAACCTGTCCTGATTTTGAAAATTAAACAAGAAGAAATAAGAAAAATTCTTTGTGTTAAACCCAGGGGAATTGGTGATATAATACTTTCAACAATTGTATTAGAAAATTTACGAACTGCATTTCCTAAAGCCGAAATCCATTACCTCACTGAAGAGTTTGCTAAACGTGCTGTTGAGAATAACACCTTTGTTTCAAAGATATTGACTTTCAAGAAAGACGATTTAGTTTTCAAAACAATAAATAAAGTCAGAAGAGAAAAGTATAATCTTGTTTTAGACCTTTATTCCAATCCGAAGACAGCTCAGATTACATTTTTATCAGGTGCAAAATACAGAGCAGGTTTTGAAAAGAGAGGAAGAAGATACGCATACAACATTTTAGGCAAATCTGGTTCTACTGGTAAACATGCAGCAGAAGATAACCTTGTGCTACTGAACATTTTGGAGATACCGATAAATTCTAAAAAAATTATCTATGCAACCACAAAAGAAGAAAAGTTATTTGCGGATAATTTTCTTAAGGATAAAATTAAACGAAATGAGTTTCGCTTAATCGGAATAATACCTTCAGGAGGATGGGAATCCAAAAGATGTGATGCAAGTAAATTGATTGAAATATGTAATGAGATTCAAAAATCTATCAAAACAAAATTTATAATCCTTTGGGGACCTGGAGATGAAAAAGATGCAAAAGAAATTTTTGAAGGTTTAAAACCCAATCCTTTAATTGCACCTAGTACCTCATTTGGGGAACTTTCAGGTTTAATAGAAAAGTGTGATTTAATTGTTGCTAATGATTCAGGTCCTATGCACGTTGCTGCTGCTTTGGGCATCCCAACAATAGGAATATTCGGACCAACAAATCCAGAAAATCATAGACCGTTTTCATCCAATTCCGACTTTGTAATAAAAAGTGATCTTCATTGTATTATTTGCAATAAACTTGTTTGTCCATATAAACACGAATGTATGCTTGAACTCGATCCCAAAGAGTTTGCCACTAAAGCAAAAAAACTTCTGGGTTTTGTATGATTAAAGAAATTGAGATATCACTCAGAAAATTAATTTTCAGATTGCTTTTACTTTTTTCTAGAAGAAGAACTAGCAATGAGAAACCGATTGTCACGTCAAAATCAAAAGTTATATTTCTTAGACTGAATCGAATTGGGGATGCATTGGTCACTACTCCCCTTCTCCATCAAATAAAAAGACAAATTGGTTGTTCAGTTTTTGTTCTTGCTGATAAAAATAACCATTTTGTTTTTGAGCATTGTCCATCTGTTGACGAAACAATAATATTTAAAAAGGGAATGAAAGTTATTCAAAAAATCAATTCATTCATTACAAAAAATAATATTGATACAATAGTTGATCTTCACGATGATGTTTCCACCTCAGTCAGTTTTATTTTAAGCACAGCTTCTGTAAAGCAAATTTTAGGATTGAAAAAAGAAAATGAAAAATTATATACTCACACTGTTGAAAGACTAAACTCATCTGCTCATCATATAATTGAAAGAACTCTGGAGTTAACCAAATTATTCGGATTCAATCCTGATTTTCAAAGTGCAAAAGTTGATTACCAGATTCATCAGAAATCAATTGATTTAGCTGAATCATTTATGAATAAATTTAATGGAAAATTTAAATTAGGGATTAACATCACAGCCGGCAGTCCAGCAAGATTTTGGGGAGTAAATAACTACAAAGAATTAATTAGTTTGCTTAAAAATTATGATTTAAGCTGTATTGTTTTCACAAGTGAAGATTATTTCGATAAAGCAATGCAAATAACAGAAGAAAAAAATATATATCCTCCAAGCAAAGACTTTGATATTTTTGCAGCAGGAATATCAAAACTAAATATGTTATTTACTCCTGATACATCTATTATTCACATTTGCTCAGAGTTTAAAATTCCAGTTTTCGGTTTATATGTTAAATACAAAACAAATGATATGATATGGAGTCCCTGCAACTCAGAGTTTGAAGCAATAATTACAGAAGAACCAACATTGGAGAACGTAACTTTCAATGAAGTCAAGAATAAATTTATTCCTTTTTTGGAGAAGCACTTAAATGCCAAAAGAAATTCCTAATTGTAAAAGGTTTACCGGTTACAAACCTTGTTTTCCTGATCACAATTGCTGGGAAGAAGGATGTAAAGATAACATTCCTACCGGCACCAAGATTCTAATTATTAATCTTGACGCAATGGGTGATGTTTTGATGACCACAGCACAACTTCCAGCCATAAAAAGAAAGTATCCTGAATCAACAATTTATTGGCTGACTTTAAAAAATGCTGCTCCTCTTCTATTTAATAATTCATTAATTGATCACATCTACATTTTTGATGCATCATCTATTTTGATTCTTCAGCAAATAAAATTTGATTACATAATGAATGTTGATAAATCTCAAGTGTCTTGTTCTTTGCTGAATACTTTAGAAGGGAAAAATAAACTTGGCTTTGGATTGAATGAGAACGGAAAAATAATTCCGGTAAATGAGGGAGCTTATTATAATTATAATTTAGGAATGGATGATAATCTTAAATTTAAAGTAAACAAAAGAACTGGACAGGATTATCTCGCTGAAACTTTCGAACTGGAGTACAAAAGAGATGAATATATTCTTGAATTAACTGATGAAGCAAAGAAATTTATTGAGAAATATAGAAAAAGAAAGAAGCTTGTTACAAGAGATAAAATTGTAGGCTTTAATACAGGGTGTTCCGAACTTTATCCAAATAAAAAAATGAGAATTGATCAGCACGTTTATCTTATTAAAAAACTTCTCAAAAAGAAATATAAAATTGTTCTGCTCGGTGGTCCTGAAGATACCGAGCGCAACCAAAATATTTACTCTCACTTCAAAGGAAAAATAATCAATACTCCTACAAATGAAGGACTCAGAAAAGGTATCTGTTACGAAAGTATTCCTGATGTAATAATTACGGGTGATTCTTTAGGAATGCATATTGCAATCGGCTTGAAGAAATTTGTGATTGCCTGGTTTGGTGTAAGCTGCTGGACAGAAATTGATTTATATGATCGTGGTGTTAAGTTATTTCACGAAGAATTATTCTGCTCCCCTTGCTGGAAAAAATCCTGTCCTTACAATCTAGAATGCATAAAAATGATTGACCTGGATAGAATAATTTCAGCAGTTGATAAATATTATTCGAAATAAAAATGTCTTATCCTTTAGTAAATATTGATAACAATCCGTTCACTACTTCAAGGGTTGACTCAAAACCATTGATATTAGATGGAGCAATGGGGACTTATTTACAGGAAAAGGGATATTCTCCAAACAAAGCTTTATGGATGACAGAGATTAATCAAACAAATCCAGATGTAATTGTTCAAATACATAAAGAATATATTGAAGCGGGAGCAGATATTGTAACTACAAATACCTTCAGAACTAATCCTTCTGCGTTTGAAAATACAGGAAATGATTGGATTCCTTATGTGGAGCAAGCAGTCAAATTAGCTCAAACTGCAGTGAAAGGCTATGATAAAAAAGTATATATTACTGGCTCAAATGCACCTGCGGAAGATTGCTACCAAACGGAAAGAACTATAAGCAATAATAAGCTTGAGATAAATCATAAATATCATATTGATTTACTTATAGATAGTGGAGTTAACTTCATTTTAAATGAAACACAAAGTCATTTTGACGAAATCCAAATTATTTGTAATCATTGTCATAAAAATAAGATCCCTTTTTTAATTAGTTTATATCTTACGGATACGCTTAGTATTTTATCGGGAGAATCTTTTAAATATGTTTTACAATTTATTTATGAATATGAACCGCTGGCAATTGGTTTTAATTGTATTTCTCCAAATGTATTTAATAAAATACGGGAGCAAGTTCAGCTTAATTTCAATTGGGGATATTATTTAAATTGTGGATTGGGAAATCCAAGCGATAAAATAATTACTTGTGGTATTAATCCAGATGAATATATCGAAATTGTAAAAGAAAGTATGAAAAATAATCCTTCATTCATTGGTTCATGTTGCGGATCAAATCCGAATCATATAAGAAAAATAAAAGAGTTTCTTGATGGAAGAAATAAAAGTTGAATCTCATTCAAAAATAAATATTGGACTAAATGTAGTTGATAAGAGAGAAGATGGTTTTCATAATCTTCAAACTGTATTCTATCCCCTGCTTCTATCTGACAAATTAAGTTTCCGCAAGTCGAATAAACTCGAATTCAATTCTAATTCTGATTTCTTGAAAAATCTGGATAACAATTTAATTATTAAAGCTATTAAACTTTTGGAGGATAAGACAGGTGTTGAAATAAAAGTTAAAATATTTGTAGAAAAATTAATTCCAATCGGAGGCGGACTTGGAGGCGGAAGTTCTAACGCTGCAGCAGCATTGAAAGCAATCAATAAGCTATTTAGTTTAGAATTAAATTATGAAAAATTAGCGGAAATAACGTTGGAGCTTGGTTCAGATGTTCCGTTTTTTCTGAAACACAATCCTGCATACGCAGAATCAAGAGGTGAAAAATTATTCCCATTAAATCTCGAGATTCAGTATCCAATAGTAATTGTAAATCCCGGTATAAATATTTCAACTCGGTGGGCATTCGAAAGAATTAATCCTTCAAAACCAAATTACAATTTACGTGAGTTATTGAGTAAAAATTTTGATTTTAAGGTTATCAGAGATTATGTCACAAATGATTTTGAACCAATAGTTTTTAAAGAATATCCGGTTATAGAGAAAATTAAAAAAGATTTGTATGAGCTGGGTGCTAACTTTGCTTTAATGAGTGGTACAGGTTCAACTGTTTACGGTATATTTTCAAACCTGCAAAAAGCTTATTGGGCAGAGGAGCACTTCAAACAATCTTATTTTACTTTTATTAACAATCCTTTCAATAAAGGTTCAATCACCTGACACAACTTTCAATAATTTCTACGAAACCTTTAGTTGCATTTAATTTAGTTCTTAGCCCAACTGGTAACGTTATAAAGTCTTTTATATGACCATGCGGAAATGTATAAACTGAGGGTACTTTAATACCACTTAGGTAATCATTCATTACTTCACTTAGCGTTAGCGTTTTTTTATTCGGATCGTGTTCGAAACAGTCAACAAACCTTCCCAAAACTATCCCCTTAATCTTTTTAAAGACTTTATTCAATCTCAATTGATTCATCATCCTGTCAATCTTATAAGGGTATTCTCCAACATCTTCCAAAAATAATATTTTATCTTTTAAATCAGGCAGGAACTCAGTTCCTATCAAAGAAACAAGGACAGCTAAATTTCCTCCAACCAACCGACCTGTACTGATTCCAGTATTTATATTTGGAAGTGTGTTTGATTCCGGAAATTTTAACCTCCCTACTTTTTTACTTGAAGTAATTAATCGCCAAAAATTCGCTTCAGTATATTTATTAATATTTTTTGAAAAATTTGGAACAATCATTGGTCCTGCAAATGTTATAAGATTAGCTTTACGCAGAAACGCCATTTGTAATGAAGTGATTTCACTAAAACCAACAAATATTTTAGGATACTTCTTAATTAAATTATAATTAATTTTATCCAGTAATCTGAAAGCGCCGTAACCGCCACGTAAACAAAAAATAGCTTTTACAATTTTATTCTTAAACATTTGATGAAGATCTTCAACTCGTTCTTCGTCAGTACCGGCTAAATACCCACGATTCTTATTTATATTTTTCCCGAGTTCGATTCTATACCCAATACTTTCTAAATATCTTATTCCCTTGTTCACTAAAATTGGATCTTCAGGAGAAGATGCTGGCGAGATAATTCCGATCACTTCTCCCTTATTTAATTTTTTAGGTTTGATATAGGACATATAATTATTTGTGGAAATTATTTATTGTCAAAATAAAAATTAGATATTCTTTCAACAAGTTTTGTTACTTAAACTAATTTAAGTTGGCTCACAATTTCAGTCCGTTCATCATATTTTCAAACATATTTAATGTGATTTGAATCAATAAGTTCAATAAATGGGCTAACGAAATCTGACTTAGATCAACAAAAAACATTTATTTTGTTATATTTCGATTGCTAAACCTATTTCACAATTTGATACACAAATGAATAAAAAGAAGATTTTATACATATGTGGTTCTCTAAATCAAACCACTCAAATGCATAAGATTTCGAATGAACTTCAAGAGCACGATGCTTATTTCACACCTTACTATTCCCAGGGATATTGGTATATAGAATTTACAAGCAAGTTTGGATTAATGGATTTTAGCATTCTTGGAGGACAGGCTAAACAAAATACATTAAATTATTTAAAGGAAAATAACCTGAATCTTGATGATGAAGGAAAGATGAATGATTATGATTTAGTTTTTACTTGCTCCGATATGCTCATACCGAAAAATATCCGTGAAAAAAAAATAATTCTTGTCCAGGAAGGTATGACGGACCCAGAAAATTGGGGATATCACCTTGTTAAGAAATTTAATTTCCCGCGTTGGTTTGGAAGTACTTCAACAACGGGAATGAGTAATATTTATGAAACTTTTTGTGTTGCTTCAGAAGGATATAAAGATTTATTTATTTCGAAAGGTGCAGATCCTAAAAAAATTGTTGTAACCGGTATACCAAACTTTGATAATTGTGCTAAATTTCTCAAGAATGATTTCCCACATAAAGGATTTGTACTTGTTGCTACATCAGATATGAGAGAAACCTTCAAGTACGAAAACAGAAGAAAATTTATTGAAAGAGTTGTCGAGATTGCGTCTGGTAAACAAATTATATTTAAGCTGCATCCGAATGAAAATTATGATAGGGCTGTAAAAGAAATAAATATATATGCACCTGGCTCAATCGTATTTCAAAAAGAAAATATTGACCCAATGATTGCTAACTGCGATGTGCTTATTACCCGCTTTTCATCGGTTGTTTATGTTGGACTTGCCCTAGGTAAGGAAGTATATTCTGATTTCGATCTCGAGGAATTAAAAAAATTATTACCCTTACAAAATGGTGGTGTTTCGGCATCGAATATTGCTAACATAGCAAGAAAAATACTTGAACGAATGGAAAGTTCTAAGGTATTTTATATGAAAAACGAAAAGACTTATAATCGTAGATTTATGAATAGGATCAGATTGAAGAAAAAATTTGCGAAGGTAAAAAATTAATTTTTTAAAATAGTTCTTATCACTCTTTAAATCCCCATATTGACACTTGAGCCAACTTCCTAATATTGTAACCATAATTCAAGCACGAATGGGTTCTTCCCGACTGCCCGGAAAAGTAATTCTTCCTTTAGCCGGGAAACCATTACTTTTAAGAATGTACGAAAGGGTTGCAGCATCCAAGTATGCAGGTGAAATTGTTATAGCTATTACTGAAGATGAATCAGATAACGAACTTACTGTATTGTGTAAAAAGAATAATCTCAATTTTTTCAGAGGAAGTTCGGTTGATTTGCTTGACAGGCACTATAAAACAGCAAAAAAATATAATGCAGAGGCTGTTGTTAAAATACCATCGGATTGCCCGTTGATTGATTCTGACATCATTGATAAAGTAATCTTATATTATATTAACAATTCTGATAAATTTGATTTTGTAAGTAATCTCCATCCGCCAAGTTATCCGGATGGAAACGATGTTGAAATAATGAGCATGAAAACGCTGGAATATGCCTGGACTAAAGCAAAGAAAGAATTCGAAAGGGAACATACTACTCCGTTTATTTGGGAGAATCCTGATAAGTTCAGGATTGGAAATGTAGTTTGGGAAACAGGTCTCGATTATTCGATGACACATAGATTCACGATTGATTACAAAGAGGATTATAATTTCATAAAAAGGGTCTACGATGAGTTGTATCCTAAGAATAAAAGATTCAGTTTGAATGATATTTTAACACTATTAAAAGAAAAACCTGAATTAAAAAAAATTAATGAAATGTATGCTGGGGTAAACTGGTATAGAAATCATCTTAACGAATTGAAGACGATTTCACCAGAACAAACAAGAAATATTTGATTTAACAAAAAAATAAAATTAAAAACTTATGCCAAACAAAGTAGAATTCAATAAAGATTATCCATCAATAAAAAAATCAGATGAGCTTTATAAAAAAGCTTTAAATCTTATTCCAGCGACAACACAAACATTAGCAAAAGGTCCGCAGCAAAATGTTAAAGGTATCGCACCAAAATATCTTGTTCAAGGAAAAGGTTCACACGTGTGGGATGTTGATGGAAATGAGTACCTGGATTTCAATATGGGTATCGGTCCCCTATCGCTTGGATATGCTTATGATAAAGTAGATGAAGCAATAAAAAAGCAGCTCGAAGATGGAATCACTTTTTCCTTAATGCATCCATTGGAAGTTGAAGTTGCAGAACTTTTAAATAAAATAATTCCAAATGCTGAGTCTATCAGGTATAGTAAAGTAGGCGCGGATGTAACTACAGCAGCGATAAGAGTTGCTCGAGCTTACACAAAACGTCAGAAAATTCTCTGCTGCGGTTATCATGGCTGGCACGATTGGTATATCTCGGTAACTGATCGGAATGCCGGAATTCCACAAGCTGTTCAGGATTTAACTTTTACTTTCAATTATAATGATATCCAGTCTGTAATGGATTCAATTGATGAAGATACAGCAGCTGTTATTCTTGAACCATTTGTTTTTGAAGCACCGAAAGATAATTTTCTTCAGAAGTTAAGAGATATCTGTACAAAAAACGGAACACTGCTGATTTTTGATGAAATGTGGACCGGGTTTAGAATAGCACTCGGTGGTGCACAGGAATTTTTTAATGTAAAAGCAGATCTCGCAACATTCTCAAAAGCTGTTGCAAATGGAATGCCCATAGCTATTCTCGCTGGAAGAAAAGATGTAATGAAGGTACTTGAGAAAGATGTTTTCTTCTTCACAACATTCGGCGGTGAAGCATTATCTCTTGCTGCAGTTATAGCTACAGTTAATGAAATAAAAGAAAAAAATGTTCCTGCATATCTGGCTAAACAAGGAAAAAAATTGAAAGATGGTTACAATCAAATTGCCAAAGAATTAGAAATGCCATATACCAAATGCATCGGTTATGAATGCCGTTCACTAATGACTTTCGATGCCTCAGCGGGAAATCCACTTGAATTGAAATCTCTTGTTCAGCAGGAAATGATAAAGCGTGGAATTCTATGGGGTGGATTTCATAATATGAGCTTCTCTCATTCAGATAAAGACGTTGAGTATACTTTGAAGGCTTATAAAGATGTTCTGCCAATTCTAAAAAAAGCTGTTAATGAAAATAATGTTCGCGGTTATCTTAAAGGAGAACCGGTTGAACCTGTATTTAGAAAAGTGAGTAACTTCAATACTAAACCGAAGAGAAAATAATTTTGTCTACTGAAAAGAAAATATCAGAACTTTTTTCGTTAAAAGAAAAAATTGCGATCGTTACAGGTGCTCTTGGATTAATTGGTAAACATCATTGTCATGCACTTGCAGAAGCAGGTGCAAATGTTGTTGTGTGTGACCTTAATGAAAGTCAGTGCGCTAAATTTGCATCTTCCCTTTCTGTTCTGTCTTTGGGAATTGGAGTAAATATAACTGATAAAAAATCTGTTCTTTCACTGAAGAGAAAAGTTTTAAGCAACTACGGTAAAATTGACATTTTAGTCAATAACGCAGCAATAAATGATAAATTTGAAGATCCACAATCGGCATTAGAAGAATCAAAGTTTGAAAACTATCCGGTTGAGATGTTCAAGAAATCACTGGATGTAAATGTAACCGGAATGTTCATCTGCTCCCAAGTACTTGGCTCTGAAATGGCTAACAGAGGATCAGGAAGCATAATTAATGTTGCATCAACTTATGGTGTTGTTGCGCCAGACCAATCAATTTATAAAAACGAAAAAGGTGAACAATCTTTTTATAAGTCAGCTGCTTATCCCGTTACAAAAGGTGCGGTAATTTCGTTTACAAGATTTCTTGCCACTTACTGGGCAAATAAAGGTGTTCGAGTAAACACTCTTTCCCCTGGCGGAGTTAAAGATAACCAGGAAGAATTTTTTGTAAAAAATTATTCTAATAGAACACCCCTTGGACGAATGGCTTTTCCTACAGATTATAAAGGTGCGCTCGTTTTCTTGGCTAGTGATGCATCCAGTTATATGACAGGAGCTAATCTTGTTGTTGATGGAGGCTGGACAGCATGGTAATTGACAATCAACTAAAACAAAAGAATTTACGTCTGAAAAAGAAAATTGAAAAAATCAAAGTTGTATTGACGGATAATGATGGTGTCTTAACAGATACAGGTGTTTATTATTCTAATAAAGGTGAAGAGTTTAAAAGATTTTCGATCCGCGATGGAATGGGAGTTGAACGATTAAGAAAGTATGCAGGAATCGAAACTATAATTATTACGGGAGAAGAATCCGGTTCAGTTAAAGCCAGGGCAAAAAAATTAAAAATCAAAGAATATTATCTTGGTGTAAAGAAAAAGGCTGATATTCTTACTGAAATACTAAAAAAAAATAAAGTTAAACCGGAGAATATCGCATTCATAGGCGATGATGCAAATGATTTTGAATTGATGAAATTAGTCGGATTTAAAGTCACTCCTGTAGACGGTATGAACTTCATAAAGGAAATTTCTGATTACGTTTGTGAAAATAAAGGTGGCAATGGTGCTTTCAGAGAATTAGCAGAATTAATAATAGCATTTCAATCCGGATTAAAACGTAGTTATTAAATTACTATCAAAAAGGTTTTTATGAAAAGGGAGATCAAAGTTGGAAATAGAATGATTGGAGACGGTCATCCCGTTTTCATTGTTGCTGAAATTGGAATAAACCATAATGGCTCACTTGATATTGCAAAAAAACTTATTCAAGGAGCTAAAGCTGCGGGAGCCGATGCTGTAAAGTTTCAAAAAAGAACTCCGGAAATCTGCGTCCCTAAAGATCAATGGAATGTTGAACGGGATACTCCCTGGGGAAGAATGACTTATATTGATTACAGATATAAAGTTGAGTTTTCAAAAGAAGATTATTCCGTAATTGACAAATTCTGTAAAGAAAAAAATATTATCTGGTTTGCATCGTGCTGGGATGAGGAAGCAGTTGACTTTATGGAACAATTTGATGTTCCAATTTATAAGACAGCATCGGCTATATTAACTGATATAAATCTTCTTAAAAAGCATAAAACGTTAAACAAACCGGTTATGATATCAACGGGTATGTCTACTATGGAAGAAATTGAGGAAGCAGTAAAGATTTTTGAGAATAAAAATCATCTTGTAGCTCATTCAACTTCTACTTACCCTTGTCCTAATGAAGAATTAAATTTGAAGATGATAACAACTTTAAGAGAAAAATATCCAAATACCCCGATCGGATATTCAGGACATGAAACTGGTTTAGCGCCAACCTGGGCAGCGGTTGTTCTTGGTGCAAGCTTTGTTGAAAGGCACATTACTCTCGATCGTGCTATGTGGGGAAGCGATCAGGCTGCTTCTGTTGAAGTTAATGGTTTTAACAGGCTGATAAGAAATATTCGTGACATCGAAATAGCGCTTGGTGATGGTATTAAAATAGTATATCAAAGTGAAATGGGTGCTCGCGCAAAACTTAGAAAAGTAAAATAAAAGAAATTGAATAAGATACTATGTTTAAATTTTTAGCTGATATTACAAATACAATTTATAATTACTTCGCAACTATGTCAGATGCAGAATTTTATTCGACTTTAGTAATTGTTGGAACTGCAGTTTTTTTTATTATTGCTGAAAGAATATGGCCTTATACAAAAGGGCAGAAAGTACTGCGTGAAGGTTTTTTCGACGACCTTGCACTATATACAATTGCACAAAGTTACATTCTTGGCATATTCATTTTTACGTATATCATTAATTTTATTGACAACTCAACGGGACTATCAAGGTTAAGATTGTTTGAAAATGTTCCGATCTGGATTCAGTTAATTTTCTTCTTAATTACACATGATCTTTACATCTACTGGATGCATCGCTGGCAGCACAAGAATAAATATTTGTGGCGAATCCACGAAGCTCACCATTCACCTAAAAAAGTTGACTGGCTTTCAGGTTCACGATCACACGCATTGGAGATTCTTATCAATCAAACAATTGAGTTTCTTCCTATAGTCTTATTAGGCTCTCCTCCTGAAGTAATTGCTTACAAAGGTGTTATCAGTGCTGTATGGGGAATGTATATTCATTCAAATCTTGATATTCATACAGGCAAACTTCAAAAGATCATCAACGGACCGGAAATGCATCGCTGGCACCACTCAACAGGAAAAGGCAGGAACAGAAACTTTGCAACCAAGCTTGCTATATGGGACTGGATTTTCGGTACTGCTTTTTTTCCAGAAACCAAG
>JAPHUI010000149.1 GCA_026193755.1 Ignavibacteriaceae bacterium
AATTTATTCTGATGGTTTAACTGAAGCACAAAATGAAACAGGTGATTTCTTTGGTGAGGTAAGACTGATTGAACTTTTACAGAATATTCGAACCAAATCATCTCAACAACTGGGTGAGTTTATTCTTTCGAATGTGGATTCGTTCATCGGTAAAACGCCCGCCCACGATGATTTAACTTTAGTCGTGCTGAAAAAAAGTTGATCCCTTCAAAATTTTTTCAAACCTTATCTTAATAATAAAAAAGCCCGGCAAGTTTACTTTTGCTGGGCTTAATACAGATCTGTGACAGAAATAATTTATTATTTAATTACCATCATCTTTTTAGTTGATTGATTTGCCCCGTAGAATATTCTGTATAAATAAATTCCACTGCTCAATTTGGATGCATCAAAAATTACTTCGTGCACACCCGCGGGGTAATTTCCCTCGGCAATAGTTTCAATCTCAGTTCCTATTGCATCATAAACTTTTAATGTTATATAAGCGGCTTCCGGTAATTGAAAACTAATTGTTGTTGATGGATTAAAAGGATTAGGATAGTTTTGATAAAGTGCAAAACTTTTAACCACATATAAATTAACTTCCACTTCATTCGAATAATTAACAGAGCCGTCAAAATCTACCTGTTTCAAACGATATAGATATGTCCCGTCATACGGTGGATTATCTTCAAACGAATACTGATGAATTTCTGTTGAATTTCCATATCCTTCTTCGAATCCAATTTCCATCCAATCAGTTTCGTTTCTAGATGAAGTAATATTTTTTCGTTGGATAAAAAACCCTTGATTATTTTTTTCAGTTGAAGTTTGCCAGGAAAGAAGAACTTTACTACCGTTTGCTTCTGCAGTAAAGTTGTTTAGCTCTACCGGGATGAATAAAGAATCATTAATAATCGAAGTCAATACGCTTAATTGACCACCCTGCAACCTCATCCATATTGGATATATTTTCCCGCCCCAGGCAGCAATATTAGTGTAATCACCAAAAAATACACCAGCATCAGGAGTAAAAGAAGATTCACTTACTTTAAAGTTTTCAAATGTATCTCCGCCGTCAGCTGATTTAGCAACAAAGACATCAGTTGCCGCGCCGGTCGTATTCCTTCTATCATAAAAAACAAACCACAAATGACCTGTTGCCGGGTCAACTGCTGACCAGACAAAGAACTGGTGCCTCGTTGTATTATCATCGTTTATTTTAATTGCTGATGACCAGGTGCTCCCACCGTTAGTGGACTTGGCCATAAATATATCTGTATTTGTTGAACCATTCCTTTGATCAGACCAAACTACAT
Source organism: Ignavibacteriaceae bacterium (assembly GCA_026193755.1). Lineage (GTDB taxonomy): Bacteria > Bacteroidota > Ignavibacteria > Ignavibacteriales > Ignavibacteriaceae > IGN2. Next base: position 1,299 of record JAPHUI010000149.1, read on the forward strand.
AAATATTTCCATTATAGGTTGAATTACTTATATCACACATTGTAATCGGTAGCCCATTGCATCTGGAAATCCCCGATACATCAAAGTCCCAACCACCCGGAATATCAGAAATAAAGACATCAGTTCCCCAGGTCTGTCCACCATCAGTCGATTTATCAAAAACTAATCCAAGTGGTCCTGCCCATGCAACATAAATTTCACCGTTTGGTCCAACACAAGGAACTGCACCTTCGTCAGTATTATCGCTATCAATACAATCTCCACTAACATCACTGATAGTTATCGCATTGCTCCAGGTTTCGCCTTGATCTGTTGATTTAGAAAACCGTATTCTCGAACTATCGTTGGGATTAGAGCTACCGTAATCATCAAACTCAGTCCAGGTAACATAAATATTTCCTCTATAAGGTGACTGGCTATGATCTACAGCAAGCCAGGGTTTATCCTGAGCCTGAGGTTGAATACCCAAACCAATTCCAACTCCATCATTCCAGGTTAATCCATTGTTAGTCGATTTCTGTACTACAATTCGGTCTATCCACCATCCCGGTGAACTAGGATAAGAAAGATGAGCATAATAAAGATTACCAAGGCTGTCGAATAAGACAACCGGATCGCCCCAAACACCGAGAAGATTCGATACCATATGCGATTCGCTCCAGACTGTTCCGCCATTAGTTGAACGATAGAAATTATCTATATTAGCACCTCCTCCAAGAATATTTGTGTTGAGAGGGCTGACAGCAATTGTTACTTCTTCAGGACTGCCTGTACCGTCAACAAGATAGTTTGGATATTGTGCGTAGCTGAATGGCACAAAAAGTACCAATAAATAAATCATATATGTCAAGTTGTGAATTTGCTTCATTTTAATTCCTACCAATATGAAAATAATAAATGTGTAATTAATAAAAACTTATTCTTTAATTAATTTATTCTTAACTCTCCCGCCTTTTTTAATTGGATCATCAGGATAACCAAGAGCTTTCCAGTTTAACAGACCTTCCCCACCCTTACCGTGGCAAGAAGTACACTTAAGAGCATTATCTGCACTCATAACCATGTGATTTATAGGCCAGTACATTTTAGTTTCAATAAAATCTACCTTTTCTGAAAATTCAAGATTAGCTGCTTTCATTCCTTCTTCTGATGCACTAACCCAATTAAAAGTCTTCCAATAACCATTCTCCCCAAAAAGTTTTGGAATAATTAAATAATTATTTACCGGATCGTAAGGTTGTTTTCCTTTCATTACCTTAAATGGTGAAATTTTTGAATTCGAATCAGAGATTTTGCCATTAAGTTTATTTAATTCCAGCAATTTAGTGTTTTCAATTTTTTCGCCAAATTTATAATACCTTGCAGTACCATTGTGCCAAAAATATTCTGGCTTTATATTTTTTGCCCAAATAAACTCGCCTTTCTTTTTATTATAAGTTTCCTCACCTGATTCATCTTTTGTTGACTCCTTATTTTCACCAGCTTTAGACCAATCCCACCATATTTTTGTAGGTACTTCCCTTGCGTAAGTTGGAATATGACAAGTCTCGCACGCAACTGCTGAATAATGTTTATTAAGAAGTTCTTTTTCGTGAGGTTCACTGTCGTGGCAATTCTCACAAGCAATCAGATTTTCACCGGTTGCCATAGATCCGTGACTGGCTCCGGCAATGAGATGGTTCTTAGTCTCATGACAATCGATACATCCAAAACCTAATCCGCCCATATGGTAATCAATTTCTTCAGTTGGGTTGAACAAACTACTATCCAGATCACCGTGTTTTACGCCTGTTCCACCTCCACCATTAAAGTGACAATTACCGCAGTTTCTTGTAGATGGTTTACCAACACTTTGAGCAACTGCCAGCAGATCAACTGAAGAATCTGGCATCCCTGCGCCTGTTGGTGTTTTAATATATTTTCCGGTCTGATCATGACAAACAAGACAATCAATGTTCTCTGTAGAATTAAAATCAAATGTATCATCCTTCCAGCCATAGCTTATATGGCAGCTAGTACATCTTGGCCAGTTAGAAGGTAGTGCTATACAAAAATTATTAATTAAGTTTTTCTTACCTCTGGATACTTTTCCTTGAATTGTATCTGCAACATTACTTCCAAGCCAGTTCCAGTGTCTGGTTTTTAAAATCTCTTCACCTGCTTCCTCATGGCACATTAAGCATTCCTCGGTAACTTGTTGAGGCGTTTTAAATGGACCGGTAACGTTTTCTTTATGATCTTGTGCAAAAGATGTAAAAGTGACAAAGAGCAATGAGAGGAGAAGAATAAGAACATTCATAATTGTTTCCTGATGAATCTCAATTATTATGAAATATTTGTTAAATAAATTTACCAACTTTTCCGGTTAAAATTATCTTTTTGAACTTTTTTCCGTACGATATTTATTCATTCACTATTATTTTAATGGAATAAATGTTGCATTTCAACCTTAATTAAAATATTTTTTAATTAATAGATAATCAGGAATGTGAATTTAGTAACAAAAATATTGCCTGTTTTCTTTATCATCTCTTTTTTTTCCGCTTATGGTCAGGATTCAACCAATTCTAATTCAAGTATAAAAACTTATTTCATCGCATCAAGATTACATTTATACGAAAA
>JAPHUI010000084.1 GCA_026193755.1 Ignavibacteriaceae bacterium
AAACCGATGACGAGTACCTATCATTTTCAATAGCTCAACAAAATGTTTTAGATAAAAATACATTTACCAGCGTTACACTTGGTTTATATATGGATGATCAACTGAAGAGTAAAATTAAATTCTGGAATGATTCGAATATTCCTTTCCGAATTGTGAATAACACCTGCGAAATGTGTAATCTATCCGACTGTGCAGAGAGGGTTTCCGAACCAATGACTTTAAGAAGAATTCAAAAATCCTTAAGCATAGAAGATGCAATTAAAAAACTTTAATCGATTTTAAATAGTTATTCCTTCAAACTCTGAAATAATTTTTTTCGCTTCTTCAGGAATTTGCATTGTCCTACGAGATACATAATCATAATAAACAAGTTTTGTAACTGAAGTAGCTGCTTTTATTAATCCGGAATCTTTTTTAATTACTATAATATGTTCAACATTAACATTTTTATGTCCTATTTCCGAAATACGCGTAAACACTTCAATATCATCTCCTAAAACTACCGGACGAAGATAATCAATCTCAATTCTGGCAACGACAGCTTCAAAATCCAGTCTTTCTTTGTTACGATGGAAAAGAGTGTTAAAATAATCAATGCGGGCTTCTTCAATGTAGGTAAGATATGCTGCATTATTAACATGGCGCATTGCATCTAAATCGGCAAATCTCACTTTGATTTTCAATTTATGTTTGTAATTTGATAAATCATTCATAATAATCCTTAAGGATTTTAAATTAAAATATCTTAACAAGTAAAATTAAGCTAATCATATGATTAGTTAGTAGTTGATTTTATACTTTTAAATTAGGTTTACATTATATTTATACGAAAGTACTAATTCACATATTGAAAATTTTTAATGCCGCATAAAAACTTTTTAATCATTGCACATCGGGGTGAATCCTTTAATGCACCGGAAAATACTTATGCTTCTATAAATTTAGCGTGGGAGAGAAATGACGATGCTGTTGAAATTGATGTCCGATTGACCAAAGATAAAAAGGTTGTAGTTATTCATGATAAAACAACATTAAGAACAGGAGGAAGATTTAAAAAAATATCTACCAGTGATTATTCTGAATTGGTAAAGGTCAATGTCGGTAAGTACAAAGGGAAAAGATGGGAAAACGAAAAGATTCCTTTGCTCGACAAAGTTCTTGAAAGCATGCCTAAACACAAACATCTCTTTGTCGAAATAAAAAGCAGCGCAAAAATTATTAAACCGTTAGAGAAATTAATTGATCAGAAAAAGATTAGATCCAACCAAATTAAGTTTATCGGGTTTGATATTGATTTAATGAAATCGTTAAAACAAATCCTACCCGAATTTGAATCATACTGGATAATCAAGGGTAAAGATTATAAAAAGAGAACCGATTTTGAAGAAATGATCAGGAAGTGCAAGTCTGCCGGACTAAATGGTTTAGATGTAGAAGAAAAAAAATATTTAAGCAAAGAGGTAATTCAAACGGTGAAAGATTTCGGGTTAAGAATCTATACCTGGACTGTTGACGACCAGGTCAGAGCAAAGCAATTATTTAATGATGGCATAGATGGAATTACTACAAACAAAGCTTACTGGATTAAAAATAAATTTAAAGAAGCAAAGATTCTTTAAGTTTACGTACCATAAAAGAAACAGATTTGCCATCTGGTTATCCAGAAAGTTTAAGCTGATAAAGATCTTGTTAAAGGGAGCTTAATAACATTGCGATCTTGGCGGTAATATTTCTAAGCGTAGTTTGTATGAAGCTTTTAATATTGTAGCTTTCTTTTCATTTTTATGCTTTCGCTGAAGTTAGTTCACGAAAAGTGTGCAGAAAATAACTTTCATAATTAAAATAAGACGATCAATTGTTACCAAGAGAAAAAATATTGGAGAGGTTATCAGAGAAATCTGCGAAGTGGGATTTTATAATAATAGGCGGTGGAGCCACAGGGGTTGGTGTTGCGATAGATGCTGAGTCACGGGGTTTGAAAACTATCCTTCTGGAACAACATGATTTTGGAAAAGGAACTTCGAGCAGAAGTACAAAGCTAATTCATGGCGGAGTTCGTTATCTGCAGCAGGGAAATATCTCATTAGTATTAGAAGCATTAAAGGAACGTGGATTACTTTGCCAGAACGCTCCGCATCTGGTTCATAACATTGCATTTGTTGTTCCTACTTACGATTGGTGGGAAGGAACTTTTTACGGTGTTGGATTGAAACTTTACGATATGTTAGCCGGCAAATATGGATTTGGGGATTCAAAATCACTCTCCATCGAAGAAACACTTGAACGGATCCCTACATTGGAAACTAATGGACTAAGAGGCGGAGTTATTTACTATGACGGTCAGTTCGATGATTCACGTTTACTTATTAATATGGTTCAAACCGCCGATGAACTTGGTGCCGATTTACTTAACTATGTGAAGGTAACTTCACTGATAAAGGAAAACAAAATAATTACTGGCGTAACTGCACTGGATACAGAAACCGGGAAAGAATTTGAGCTTAAAGTAAAAGCCGTAATCAACGCAACTGGTGTCTTTTCAGATTCAATCAGAAAAATGGACGATAATAATATAAAACCTATAATTACACCAAGCCGCGGAACACATATTGTCTTAGATAAGTCTTTCCTTCCTGGTGATAATGCAATTATGATTCCTCATACTTCCGATGGAAGAATTCTTTTTGCCATTCCCTGGCACAACAGGATAATAATCGGAACAACGGATATTGAAGTAAATAATCCAGTGTTTGAACCAATTGCAGCAGCAGATGAAATCGATTTTCTGCTAACTACAGCTTCAAAGTATCTTGTTAAGGATCCTTCAAAGAAGGATATATTAAGTGTCTTTTCGGGTCTGCGTCCGCTTGTTACTTCCGGTGATGAGAAAAACAGCGCTGCAATTTCTAGAGAGCATACGGTTTCTATTTCGAGTAGCGGATTGGTAACGATTGCTGGCGGTAAGTGGACAACTTACCGCAAGATGGCAGAAGACACAGTAGACCAAGCACTAATTGTTGCACAGTTCGATAATAAACCGTCAGCGACCAAAGACTTACATCTTCACGGTTATATTAAGGGCAAGATTGAAGAAAATGATTTTTCAGTTTATGGTTCGGATGCTGATAGTGTAAAAAGATTGTGTGATGAAATGGCGCTAAACAAATTACTTCATCCAAAATTCAGTATAAAAGAAGGAGAAGTTATTTGGTCTGTACGAAATGAATTCGCAAGAACCGTAGAGGATTTTTTAGCACGACGAACCAGAGCTTTATTTTTAGATGCTAAAGCCTCAATTGATATGGCAGCAAAAGTTGCAGAACTAATGGCAGGAGAATTGAATAAAAACAGTGCCTGGATAAAGGAACAGATTGATGCGTTCAAGGAAGTTGCAAAGGGTTATTTGGTTAAGTGATTGCTAAATTGTTTTATTGTTATATTATCGAAATAATTTTAGACCCAAACAATTCAACAACGGAACGATTTAACAATCAAAGACTAACTAAAGACGTCGTCAAGAATATTTGCAGCCTTTTCAATATCCTCATCATTCACATCAAGATGAGTTACAGCACGAATTGAATCAATAGTTCCAGGAGTAAGTATTAAACCTTTTTCTTTGCATCTTTTTAATCCTTCTGAAGGTGACATATTTAAAGGTTTAAATAATAGAATATTTGTCTGAACGGCTTCCATGTTTATCTCAAGATTCGGATTCAACTTTATTCTCTCGGCAAGATTTTTTGCTTTCCAGTGATCTTCTTTCAATCTTTCCCTATTGTGTTGAACTGCATACAAAGCAGCAGCTGCAAGAATGCCAACCTGTCTCATTCCTCCACCCCAGGCTTTTCTTACACGATAAGCCTCTTTGATAAATTCTTTTGATCCAGCAATTGCAGAACCAACCGGCGCACCTAATCCTTTAGAGAAACAACAGGAAACTGTATCAAAGTGTTGAGCATAATCTTTTGGAGATAATCCGGTTTCAACACAAGCATTCCAGATCCTCGCACCATCGAGATGATAAAACAGATTGTGTTTCTTTGCAAGATTTTTTAAGGTGATGATATTTTCAATCGGCCAGATCGTTCCACCAGCACGATTGTGTGTGTTCTCAACTTCAATAACTTTTGTACGAGGCATATGATATGCAGTTGTACGAATGTATGGCTCAACTTGTTCTGCAGTAAGAATTCCAAGTTTTCCATCCAGAGGATAAAGTTGAATTCCGCTAAGTCTTGCAGGTGAAGAAGATTCGTAATTAAAGATATGTGCTTCCCTGTCACAAATAACTTCATCACCGGGATCCGTGAGAACATTTAGACAAATCTGGTTTCCCATAACCCCGCTTGGGACATATAATGCTGCTTCCTTTCCCAGAAGTTCAGCAATATATTCTTCAAGTTTATTAACAGTGGGATCTTCCTTAAAAACATCATCACCAACTTCTGCCTCAGACATCGCCTTACGCATTTCGGGTGATGGTTTGGTTACTGTGTCGCTTCTTAAGTCTATCATAATAATTTATTTTAATTGACATCCTGAGCTTGTCGAAGGATGGTTATTTTATTTTAAGATGTCACACTTCGACAGGCTCAGTGTGACAGGAAAATTTACATTTTAAATTTTTTCTTTAACCAAATTAAAATATTCATTCCAAAAATCCAGAAAGAAAATACCGAGCAAAGTACTGGAATAATTAATGGATTCTTTGTGTAAAAAGTTTTCTCTTCCTGTAAAGGAACATCACCAACCAAAGTTGTTTTAGTAAACATCTTGGTTTCTGCAAGTATTTCCCCTTTGGCATTTATAATACAACTAATTCCTCCATTTGCACAACGAACAACTGATCTTCTATTTTCAACAGCACGAAGAATTGCAAAATCTTTATGTTGATACGGACCGCTTGAATTTCCGTACCAGCTGTCATTGGTAACCACAGTAATTAACTCGGCACCTTTTTGCACAAATGCAGAAACAAAAACAGGATCAACAGATTCGTAGCAGACAATTCCGCCAACTTTTATTGTATCTAATTTGCTGTTAAACATTTTAAAAACGGTTGTATCTTTTCCGACGTTCCAACCAGTGATACCAACTCCCCACTTGAAAATATCTCCTAAAAATGAAAATTGATCTGCAAAAGGAACACGCTCTCCTAATGGTACGAGTTTCATTTTTCCATATCGTTGGATTTGTCTGGTTCCAGGGTTCAGTCCGATTAGAGCATTGTAAGTCGCATAATAATAATTCCCCTGCTTGGAATATTTTGCATCCTCAGGAATCTTTTGACCACTCGCGTAATAAATTATATCCGGCATGCCAGTTAGCAATGAAACGTCATTTCTATTTATAAAACTGAATATTGAATCTGCTACAATTGAGTAAGCTCCTCCAAATGCATCAACAGGAAGTGCTGTCTCAGGCCATAAAATTATTTCAGCACCCTCATTAACACATTTTTTGGAAATCTCAAGATATTGTTTTGTTAATTGACCAAGGTTTACTTTCTTCCATTTTTTCCACGGATCAAGATTGGGCTGAACAACTCCGACTCTGACTTTCTTTTCTGATACTTTAAAAGATGAATTCCGATAAATACCATAAATCAACAAACTAAAAAAAATGAATAGCGTTATTGTTGTGTTAACAAAATTAATTTTACTTTCTTTCTCTCTTGCAAAAATTGATTTATAGATTAATACGTTGATGTATGCTGTAACAAGTGATAAACCAAATGTTCCGATAATATCCGCACCCTGAATAAACAAATTAAATTTCGCTAAACCATGCCCAAGAAGAAGCCAGGGAAATCTCAAATCTGTCAATGTTAAAAGGTATTCCATTGTCATCCAAAAAATTGGATATAACCATAACGCATCAAATCTGGGAAATACTTTTTTAGTTAAATAGTAAAGTGTTGAGGGAATCATCATTACGCACGGGT
>JAPHUI010000451.1 GCA_026193755.1 Ignavibacteriaceae bacterium
GAAGTTATCTTGGATTGAACCATTATTAAATTAAATACTATAACGAAATATTTGTTAAACTAAATAAATATGTTTCTACTTTCAATAGATTTTGAATGGGGAAAAAATCTACTTCGTTAAAAGTGGAAGTCCGCCGCCGACATAAAGTAAACCAAAAAAGCATCAACTCGTCGAAATGCCGGGCAAGACCACTAATGCAAAATAGCAGCCAGGCTGCGCTTGCCGTGTTAGAGATCTTATGTGTTCAAGAGAATCCATGCTTTAGGAATTATTATGCTCTCACTTTTTCGCTTAAATCCTTTTCAAGAAGAGAGTAAATTATGCTGTCAAGAAATTTGTTATTGAATAAGTAGTTCTCTCTGAAATAAGCTTCCATTTTAAAGCCGATCTTTTCCAATACCTTTTTAGATTTTTCATTTGCGGGATTTACGTTAGCTTCAATGCTGTGGAGCTTCAGATCGTTAAAACCAAACCTTACCATTCTATTTATAGTTTCATACATATACCCTTCTCCCCAGTATTCGGTTTTAAGAGCATATCCAATTTCAGCCCGGCAATGTTCGGGTATTATCCTAAAGAATCCGAAGTAGCCAGCAAAACTATTCGAATCTTTTTCAATAATCGCCCAGTTAATACCCGCCTGTTTTTTATAAGATTCCTCAACTGAGTTAATTAACTTTTCTGCGTCGTCGATTGATTCAAACCTGGTTACATCCATATATCTCATAATATCATCATTCGACCGGATGAGAAATAAATCTTTTGCATCACTCAGTAGAATTTTACGAAACAGAAGTCTTTCGCTTTCAAATTCAGGAAATAGTTCAAAAACACTTTTATCTATTTCTATGTTCATTTGTTATAAAGATTATTAGCTACTGCTGCACTTTATTTAAATATAATTCAAATACAGAAAAGCATTAACTTTATTAAAGTGCAGCAGTAGCTGTACGGCAAAAATGATTCTACCGAACCGATTATCTCTACTTTTTCTTAAACATTCTATAAATGGCGAGAAGAATAACAGCACCGACAACTGCACCAATAAAACCAGCAGTTTCACCTTCCTGGTATAAACCTAAAAACTGCCCTAAATAAGTAAAAACAAATGAGCCGGCAATACCAAGCAGTATAGTAATAATAAAACCACCGGGATCTTTACCGGGCATAAGAAATTTTGCAACAGCACCTGCTGCCAGACCTATAAGTATTGTCCAGACAATTGACATTTTAACCTCCCGGAAATATGTGGAAATAAACCTATAATAATTAATTTAATCAAGTAAGGTTTTATAATGAAAAAATAAAACCAAAAAAGCATCAACTCGCCTAAATACCGGGCAAGCCCACTAATGCAAAACAGCAGCCGAATAAGAATTAATATACTGCTTCTGTAAATGGATGAGTATGGATTAGAAATACTGCTTTAGAAATAATATTTTCTTATATAGTGATTGAAAATAGCATTAAATAAAGTTAAATTTAAATAAGCAGTCCACATTACATTCCAGTCTGCTTAATAATATTAACCGGTTTTTACAGTTCTTACAAATTAAAGTTAACCGCGTAAAAGTGTTTAAAGTAAAATCTGCTGAATACTTGTAATTTAAAAAGGAGGTATCTATGCATACATTCAATAAAAAGAATACGATTATGCTGACTTTCTTTACCACATTACTGATAATCTTCAACTCTATGATCATTACCGCACAGGAAAAATTTGAAGTCGGTGGTAAAATGTCAACCACAGTTACAGCAAAATATGAATTTGCGGTCGGTGATATTGAAGGTCATATTTTTCAAATCAACAAGTCGGAGGGTGTCAATACCAGCACCGGAAAGAATAGCATGATGGATGGTGCCTTAATAATTAATAATAACTTCAGTGATATTATTAATGGGAATGGCCACCATCAAGGCTACATAATATTTAGTAAAGAAGGAGACATTACGGAAGCTAAATGGGAAGGTGAAGTTACTACTACCATGTCCGGTAATATACCCAATATTAAATTTAAGGGTAAATTTACTTATACAAGCGGCACAGGTAAATTTAAGAATATTCAAGGAGGAGGAACATATAAAGGGGAATATATTTCAGCCAATACATATTTAGTAGATTGGGAA
>JAPHUI010000421.1 GCA_026193755.1 Ignavibacteriaceae bacterium
AATTTTCTTTTTTCGTAACCAGCCTTTGATTTGTTTTTCTCTCTTAATTGCATCATCAGGATTGTCAAATAATTCAAAGTAAACCAGTTTATTAATATTATACTTTTTAGTGAATCCTTCTATTAGTTTATTCTTATGTTCATAAACTCTTCTAACTAAGTTATTAGTAACGCCAGTGTAAAGAGTTTTTGATTTATTTGTCATTATGTAAACAAAATAATCTTTCATACGGAATTGGAATTAATAGTTGAGATTCTTCAGTCGCTTCCCTCCTTCAGAATGACGACCCCAATTGTCACTCTGATCGAAGTGAAGAGTCTTTGGAGTAAGTCTTAAGATTCTTCACCCAAACGGAGTTTGGCTTCAGAATGACAAGCTAGCTCTTATTTTAACAAAATCATCTTTTCTGAATCGCTGAAGACGGGGATGTTTCTATCGTTGTAAACCTGTATCATATAAAAGTAAACTCCTGTTGCAATATCGCTGTATCTCTTTCCCATTGGGACTTCGAAGCTGTTTGCTTTGCTTCTCTCCGATGCATTCGGTTGAAAGACTACTTCGTAATATCCCTTTTCCTGCCACTGGTTTACCAGCACTCTCACTAACTCCCCTTTTATATCATAAACATACAGCTTTACATATCCTGCTTCTTTTAACCTGTATGGAATTATCGTAGATGGATTGAATGGATTCGGGTAATTTGCCAGCAACCTGTATCCATCATATCCTATCGGTGGATGTTCTGTCATTCCCGTTACCAGTACACTTATCTCTTCACTTGGGTATGATTGATTTCCCTGGTTGTCGAATGCCGTGATTACATAATAAAATCTTGTCTCGTGGTTTACTGGTGGAAGATTATCATAATAAAAAGTATCAACGGTTTCTCCTATTATTTTTGTGCTGTCGTAAATAAGTATGCTAAGTGTGTCCCTGTAAATCCTGTAATGTGAGAAATCTGCTTCTGTGTTTTTATTCCAGGTTAGTTTTACAAGTCCTTCTTCAATTGTTGCAGTAACATTATGCGGAGGACGAGGAGCTAAATCCTGGTAAGTATATGTCCATCCGTAAGGACCTCCGTACAAACCAATATCACTTCTGCTTCCGTCTCTGTCGAGAATATTTGGATCTCCTGCATCTATTAAAGGTGAATATTTCTGAAGATGAAAATCTAACTCTCCCTGTGTTGTGTCATCATTTACTACCATTGGATCAACTGAAAGATTAGTTGTGTCTGGTGTAAAGCCGGAATAATTAACATTATTGTCCCAGGCATTATTGTATTGAATCATATAATTATAACCAACAGCATCGATTCCTTTTACTGCATCTGTAACTACATTATTCTTTACAACATCATTTGACCCCACATTGATAGCTGCTTCCAAATAAAAATTACCTTTAGCATAGTTATTATTTAAGAAGAGATAAGCTACACCAGAGTTATATATAGCATCTGCTGCGTGATCAGTTACGATAAGATTATTGTATACCCAAGCAGAATCCGAACCATAACTATGTAGGAATATACCGTCTCCAGAGCCATTTATTAAAATAATTTCATTGTTTCGAATAGTTGATCTTGTTCCGGGATTTTTATAAATGCCATCACTTTTTGATTGAATATAATTTGAGTCAATAAATGGTTTATAACTTGAATTATCAGCAATTATATATATTCCTTGGGGCGAATCATTACTGTTCATATAGATAAAATTTTTTCTAATAAGACAATTTGAATTATATATGCTTATACCCCTTGTTCTTATATTATCAAAAGAATTATAATAAATTGATGAATTTGAGTTCTCAGCATAAATTCCTTGTGAAGCATTCGTGAGACGATTAAATGTTACTAAGCTGTTATTTGCGCTAACATTCACGCAACGCATATTAGTAGTATTTGAAGCAATAATTTTAAATCCCTTTAGTAAGCAACTATTAGCAACTGTGACTGCATACAGCACATTCAAGGGTCTTGCATCTACAGTGCAGGAATCAGTACCACTCCCTATAAGCGATAACCCCGGTATCATCACAACCTGCTCTTCATAAACTCCATTTGCAACGTAAATAGTATCACCAGAGACACAAATGTTAATGCACTTTTGTATGCTATCGGCTGCGGTTTCCCAACTTGTATAGGGTGGTATGCTAAGTCCGGTTTTGCTAACAAACCTTACCGTAGCGTTAAGCTGTAAGCCATAAGCTGTAAGGAGACTGAGGAGTAGTAACAGAGTTTGGTAATATTTTTTATTACGGTTGCTCATAAGTTTTTTTGTCATCCTGAATTTATTTCAGGATCTTTATAGTTAGCAGATTCCGAAACAAGTTCGGAATGAAATTTCGTTG
>JAPHUI010000019.1 GCA_026193755.1 Ignavibacteriaceae bacterium
AAAATGGTCACACCTGAAGGTTTTATTGTAACAACAAATGCATACCAGAGATTTATGGAGCATAATCAGTTGTGGCCAAAAATAAATAATCTCTATAAAAAGTTAATTGATGAAGGTAAAGGTTCAGCAAAAGAATATGATGAAGCAATCCAAACACTTTTCAACAGCGCAGAATTGCCCGACGATATTAGGAAATCAATTACCAAAAATTTAAACTCACTTTTTACAAAGCAAAAGAAAAAATTTAATATAGCAGTCCGATCCAGTGCATACGGCGAGGATGATGAGAGATTAAGCTTTGCGGGACAATTTGAATCTATATTAAATTCCCCTCCCGGTGAGGTTTGCGCTGCTTATAAAAAAGTATTGGCAAGCAGATTCAAATACAATATTATGATCTACAGCAAAGAAAAATTTCTTGATGCAGCATCTTTACCAATGGCAGTTGGCATCCAGGAACAAATTAGCGCAGCAACGGCAGGTGTTATTTATACAATAGATCCTTCGGAAGATTGTATTGATTGCCTGTTGATTTCTTCTGCTTATGGCTTAGGAACAAGTGTAGTATCCGGCACAGCAAGCGCTGATTATTTTAAAGTCTCGAGGCTTGATCCATCTCATATTGAAAAGCGGACAATCGGTAATAAAAATTCAAAATTCATTTGCGATGAACCCGGAGGTATTAAAAACGTTTCAGTAGAAGAAAATGTAAAATTGAAGTCCAGTTTATCAGATGAACAAATAATTGAATTAACTGAAAGTGCTCTATTTCTGGATCAGTATTATAAGCGTCCATTAGATATCGAGTGGTGTTTTGATGAAGAAGGTAAGCTAGTCGTTTTACAATGTCGTCCACTGAAGATGTCTCACAAATCCAAAATCCCCTTAAAAGATCTAAAAGAGATACTTGCACATAAAAAAGTGATTATGCACAAACAAGGACAAGTTGCACAACGAGGAATTGCAGCAGGGAAAGTTTGTCATATTGATGAGGATGATGATCCCGCAACTTTTCCTGCGGGCGGAATAGCAGTTACAAAATTCAGTTCACCTCGTCTGAGCCATATAATTCGTCGGGCTAAAGCTATAATAGCTGAAGTCGGGAGTTCGACAGGACATATGGCAACCGTAGCCAGAGAGTTTGGAGTTCCTTTAATTGTAAACGCGGCAGATGCAATTAGGATCTTATCAAATGGTACAGAGATTACAGTTGATGCAGAAGAAAACATTATTTACGAAGGTATAGTTAAAGAATTATTGGAATATGAAACCGACGCAGAGGATGTTTTCAGGGAATTAAAAGAATATAAAATGTTAAGACAGCTTCTAAGAAAAATATCACCTCTGATTCTAATAGACCCTAATAACGCAGACTTTACAGCAAATAATTGCCAGACATTCCACGATATACTACGATTCAGTCATGAAAAAGCCGTACAGGAACTTATTAACCTGAATATGTCATCAAGACGTTTTAAGGAAATAAAAACAAAAAACCTTAAACTATCAATCCCATTGAATCTTTCTGTTATTGATTTAGGTAATGGTTTGTCCGATGACTCGTCCACTGATGAAATAGATTCCATCAATCAGATTCGATCAATACCAATGCATGCTATTTTAGAAGGTTTAACATCACCCGGTGTGTGGAGCACTGAACCGGTTCAGTTTGGATTCGGTGATCTTATGTCAAGTATGACACGCTACTCTTATTCAGAAAAACCCGGTAAATATACAGGTCAAAATCTGGCAGTAGTTTCTGAAAAATATACAAACTTAAATTTAAGACTAGGATATCATTTCAACGTAATAGATACTTACATATCGGAAAATATCAATGACAATTATATATATTTTCGTTTTGTAGGTGGTGTAACAGAAACCGAGAGACGTCATCTGAGAGCAATTCTGTTAAAAGACATTCTGGAAAAAATGAATTTCGTAGTTACCGTGACAGGTGATTTGGTAATCGCACGTTTAAAAAAATGGGATGCTGATCAAACTTTAATAATATTAAAGAACATCGGCAAACTAATTGGGTTTAGCAGACAATTAGATACTCAAATGCAAAATCAGGAATCAATAGAAAAATATTTGAATGAGTTCTTTAGTCGAAATTAATGAGAAGAAATAGTTGAGGGAATATTAGTTGTTGGAAGAAAAACTTTAAAACTGGCGCCATTTCCCTGCTCGCTCTCAGCTTTTATATATCCTCCCAGCTTGTTAATAATTCCTTTTGAAACTGAAAGTCCTAAACCCGTTCCTTTTCTTTTTGACTTAGTTGTAAAAAACGGATCAAAAATTCTTGGAAGAATATGTTCGGGTATGCCGGGTCCATTATCGCTGATCTCCACGACTTCATAATCTTCTTCTTTGCTCCTATATGTACTAATTCTAATTATTCCCTTTTTAGGTAAAATTTCAACTGAATTAAGAATTAAATTTATAAATACCTGCTGCAACATCTGAACGCTGCCATAGATGGGTGCAAGGTTTGAGGTATAATTTTTTACAAGAATAATCTGTGAAAGCTTTATTTGATTAGCTACAAGTTTAATTGAATCTTCAACAATCTCATTTAAATCAAGTGTGATTAGTTTTGCTTCCCCTTCCCTGGCGAAATCAAGTAAATTCCGAACGATTTTTTGAGAGCGTTCCGTTTCATTAATAATATCTTTAATCATCTCCAATTTTTCTTCATCGTTAAGCTTACTAAAATCTTCCTGAAACATCGCAGCTGTGAGCATTGTATTATTCAGCGGATTATTAAGTTCGTGAGCGACACCAGCTACGAGCGTTCCGACAGCTCTTAGTTTATGGGATTCAACCATAATTCTTTCACGCTCATCAATTTCTTTTATCATTTTATTAAAAGCCATCCTGAGCTGGGAGAATTCATCACGATATTTTCTGTGAGGTGGAATTGGTGAAAAATCTCCTTCACCGATTCGTTCAGTATAAAGCATAAATCTTGCAAGTGTCCCTAATAACTGACGAGCCAGAAATGAAACAACAAATATTATACTCAACAATAACAATATGAGAAAAACAAAAGGTATTCTGTATGTTAAGGCAAGCATTTGGTTAACAGATTCCCTTTCCTTTTTTTCAAAATTTAAAGCAGTTTCTATCATCTGAGAACCATGATCACGAAGTGCATTCTCAATATTTTTTTTCACTACTTCATTGTTAGTCCCACCAATTTTTGTAAGTAAATTATGATAATCTGATAAATGCTTATTCATAGTACTATAATCAGCTTTACCAATTATCTTTTCAATCGTTTCTTCATTCTCTTTTAAGATTTTCTCAGCCTTTTGAAGATGAATTTCGGCATCATCTAAATTGGTACCATAGAGCAAGTAGTTTTTTTCAAAGCGTCGTGCCTCCTGAATTTCAGCTTTATAATTATCCGATGTTTCAAGAAATTGAATTTTATCCATAACCTGTGCAATAGTAATAATAGACCAGATTGTAATGATTGCACATAAAGCAAATATTACAGAGAACGCAATTATCAATCTGGTTCTAATACTTATGGACGGTCTTTCCTGGGGTGTGTTTTCCTTTTTGGGATCTGACATCTTATCTTATCAGTTATTACTTACGTTCAACCTTGCTTTAATAATAAACTATGATTTTAGGATTCTTACTTTTCAGAACTTAATTCTTGCGCAGCCCTTTCTATAATAGAACGAAGATCGTTGGGTTTGAATGGTTTTGCTATAAAATCAAAGGCTCCTTTAGCTAGAGCTTCCCGCGCAACTTCAACCGTAGCATAACCAGTTATCATTATCACTTTAGTTCGTTTAGATTTAGAAGTTACATGTTCCAAGACTTCTATACCATCAATATTATCCATTCGTATGTCAGTAATAACTATATCGAAATTCTTCTCGTCAAATCTTTCAAGAGCTTTCCTGCTGTCGACAAAGGTCTCCACTATATCACCCCGTTTTTCCAAAGCAGGTTGAAGACGTTTTCCAACTATGTTTTCATCGTCTATTATCATAATGCTTAATTTATTTTCCATCTAATCCTATTCCTTTAGATAATTTAATATGAATTTTTTTATAAGCTTATGGATTTTCCTCGGCCAACTTCTCTTTCAATGTCAAAGGATATTCAGCTGAAAAACTAGCTTGAATTTTTCTACGATGAAAATACGCTTTAAAAACATAGAAGAGAATTAGTAAACCGCCTGATATTCCACTCAAATAGAGCATAGCCTTACTGGCAAAATTAAAATATACGTTGTTAGCCGGATCCATATCAACGATGCCTAGTTGTTGAAGGTAAACAGGAATCGCAATGAAGCGGCTTACAACACATAGTAAGATAATTATAGCAGTTACCAGTCGAATAGAAACTTCCTTTACCACCTTTGTACCATAAGCTCCGACGTATATCCCAAATAATGATCCAACAAAGAGAAGAAGAGTAAGCCTAATGTCGACAAGCCCTTCAAAAGCATAATTAATTGCCCCGAAAGCACCCATATACATTGCGAGATAGAGTTCGCTTCCAGCCGCAACACTTGCTGATGCTCCAAATACATATATCATTGCAGGAACTCCGATAAATCCTCCAACTCCTATAGTTCCTGCCAAATAACCGCAAGCTAGTCCAACAATAAGAACGACCCATAATGAAACCGAAATGTCAGCA
>JAPHUI010000147.1 GCA_026193755.1 Ignavibacteriaceae bacterium
AACAATGATGGTTGTTGCCGGGATTGGAGTTGTGATCAATGCTGTAACGGCTTTTCTTTTTATGAAAGGAAGGAATCAGGATCTAAACATCAAAGGTGCTTTTTTGCATATGGCAGCAGATGCAGGTGTTTCATTGGGAGTTGTGATTGCTGGATTATTAATTCTTTATACAAACTGGTTGTGGATTGATCCTGTAATGAGTCTGGTGATCGTAGTTGTTATAACAATAGGAACCTGGGGATTACTAAGAGATTCATTTCATCTTTCAATGGATGCAGTGCCAAAAGGGATTGACTTGAAAGAAGTAGGTAATTATCTCAAATCAATTAATGGCGTTACGGAAGTCCACGATTTACATATTTGGGCGATGAGTACAACCGAGATCGCTTTAACAGCTCACCTTGTTATTCCAGATGAGACAAAGGATGATTTTTTTCTTAACAAAATTTGTGGTGAACTTCAAAAAAGGTTTGGAATAGGACATTCAACAATTCAGATAGAAAAATCAGCACAGGCTGCCAATTGTGAAATGAATAAAGTATAGTGTTTAAAAATCCAAATGTAGACTTAACCCCAAACCACTTGAACTAACAGAAGGCATTATATTTAGATTGCTTAAAAAATTATTTTCGTTACTTCTATTTTCTTCCGAGTCCGCTATACTGCTACCAATGAAATAGCCTATAGCTGCACCTACAAACACATCAGAAAACCAATGCTTGTTATCGTAAATTCTTTGGTAACCTGTAAAACCTGCCAGTCCATATAAGGCAATAGTTGCGAAAGTATTATCAATTCGCCTTGCTAATATTGTTGAGACACTGAATGCAATTGCTGTGTGTCCCGAAGGGAAAGAAACATTTTCTTCGGTAAATGTATGATCGAAAAAATCGGCAGATCCTTCATTGGCATAAGGGCGAGCTCTACCGAAGGTATATTTAATTACTGAAACAGCTAACCCGGAATATAAGATCGACTCAACAAGCATTCTACCAGTAGTTGAAATCTCCTGGTCGCCTAAAATTTTACCCGTTAAGTACATTCCACCGGCAAACACACCGGCATAACTGATGCTTCCATATTTTTCTCCAAATCCGGTGATATTATCCATAGCAGGTGACTGATTGTTGTTAACACTGTTTTTTATTTTTGGATCGAGTGAAAATGCTAATCCTGTTGCAAACACAAATGCACCTGTCTTAAGCCAATCTGTAGAAGAAAAATTGAATGGAGCTTTCGCAAGTGTTAAACCATCATCCAGAAAAATGGATAAATCATTTTGTGGAGCCGGGGTTAAATCTGTCTGTAGATGAAGAGGAATTTTTTCAGTCTTATAATCTGATGTTATATTTTGAGAGAAAAGATTTATTGAAGAGAAATTAAAAATGAGGCAAGCAGATAATATCGTTCCGTGAATCTTAATTTTTCTAACCAGCATAACTTCTTCCCATTAATTTATAAATTATGTTAATTGAGAAATACCTTTAACAAAGGTTCAATTTATAAAGAGCTAAGCTGGTAAGTTAAAATTCGATATGTTCTTTATTTATTTTTAATTTGTATAAAATCGACAGGGAATAATATTAAATTTTTTCTATTTAACAAATGCAAATATCTGGTTTTTCTAATAAAACCTAAGCAAATGAGTAATATTCTCATTAAATTTCAGCAGGAAATTTTCTTCTGATTTTTACGGAGAACCTGATGAAAGACACCCCAATTAACTACGAAGTTGTATCAAGAAAAATAAAAGAAAGTCGCATTGAGAATATCGGCACAGCCTCCATACGCGAAATCAAAAAGTTAATTGATGATATTGAGAAAGAAACCGGTGAAAGATTTGTTAGAATGGAAATGGGTATTCCGGGACTTCCTGCTGCACAAGTTGGAGTGCAAGCCGAAATTGATGCATTGAAAAAGGGAGTTGCCAATACTTATCCCGATATCCAGGGAATTCCGAAACTAAAAACAGAAGCCTCACGTTTTGTAAAACTTTTTCTGAATATTGATGTCAACCCTGAAGGTTGTATTCCGACGGTAGGATCGATGCAGGGAAGCTTTGGTGCTTTTATTACAACTACACGCATGTATAAAGAGAAGGATACCATTCTGTTTCTCGATCCCGGTTTTCCAGTACACAAGCAGCAAATAAGAGTTCTCGGACAAAAGTATGAGAATTTCGACGTTTATGATTATCGAGGAGATAAATTAAAAGCAAAGCTCGAATCATTTTTATCAAAAGGAAATATTGCTGCGCTACTTTATTCTAATCCTAATAATCCTTCCTGGATTTGCTTTACAGAAAAAGAACTTAAAATAATTGCAGAGCTTGCAGATAGGTATAATATTGTCGTGCTAGAAGACCTTGCTTACGTAGCTATGGATTTCAGAAAAGATCTTTATCATCCGGGTAAACCTCCATTCCAGGTTACTGCAGCTCGTTACACTGATAACTATATTTTATTCATTTCAAGTTCAAAAGCATTTAGTTATGCAGGCCAGAGGATTGGTTTAATGATTATGTCTGATAAACTCTATGAAAAAAAATGTCCCGATCTTAGAAAATATTACACAACTGAAATTTTCGGAAGGGCAATGATTTTCGGGACTGTTTATGCTTTGAGTGCAGGTGTAACTCATTCAGCTCAATATGCTGTTGCAGCAATGCTAAAAGCAGCAAATGATA
>JAPHUI010000469.1 GCA_026193755.1 Ignavibacteriaceae bacterium
CTTTTGCTAGTTCCTCAGTCATGTCGCCTCCCTTCATCGCAAAAAGAAAAGCCTTTTCCTTAATCAATGGAACAGCATAACGGAAAAGAATTATTAATGGTACAGTAGCCCTGCTTACGATGAGATCGAACGAATTTCCATGACGGCTAATGAACTCTTCACTCTCAACACGATGGTTCTCTGCAATTACATTACTGAGTTTTAGTTTATCAATAAAATCTTTAACTGCTTCCACCTTCTTCGAAGTAGAATCTACCAAAACTCCCCTGATATCGGGCCGCATAATTGCCAATGGAATACCTGGAAGTCCCCCTCCGGTACCAATATCAAGAAATTTTGTCACTTTTTCAGGTAAGTACTTTGAAATATATGCTGAAATAAAAACATGTTTTTCAACTATTAAATCAATATCCCGTTTAGATATAAGATTTAATTTCTTGTTTTTCTCAACAACTAATTGAGTAAAATAGGCAAGCCTTTCAGTTCGGGTAGGTTCGGGATTAAAACCATTTTCCCAACAAAATACGTTAAGTTCTTTTAGATATTGGTCCTGTTTATTGGCCATAAAAAAATAAAAATTATTTTTTCAAATATACCAATAAAACAGAAATATCTGAAGGGGTTACACCCTGTATACGGGAAGCCTGACCAATTGATCTGGGCTTATATTTCTGAAGTTTTTCTCTACTTTCGGTAGATAAAGCTTTCAAATTGAAATAGTTTAACGTTAAAGGAATTTTACTATCCTCATATCGTTCAAGTTTTGCTATCATCTCTTCCTGACGTTTAAGATATCCTTCATATTTTAAGTCTATTTCAACTTGTTTCAATGCAACTTCGTCTTCTAATAATAATCTGATTTCTTCGAGGTCTGAGAATCCATTTAGATTTAAAAGTTCTTTCAATGAAAGCTCTGGCCTTCTGCAAAGATTTGCAACAGTCTCTGATGAGTCAATTCGCGAAGAAGATTTACTATCTAAAAAATAATTTATATCCTTTGCCTGGAATTTTAACTTTCTGCAAGCATTTGTACTTGATACAATTTTCTGCTCACGAATCTCAACTTTTTCAAAGTGTTCGGGAGGAATTAAACAAAATTCTTTTCCGTATTTCATTAATCTTCTGTCAGCATTATCCTGTCTTAGAAGAAGCCTATGTTCTGCACGTGAAGTAAACATCCGATAAGGTTCATCAGTAGATTTTGTAACCAGATCATCAATTAAAACACCGATATAAGCTTCGCTTCTTTTTAAAACAAACTCTTTTTTTTCCTGAAGTTTGAGTGCAGCGTTTATTCCCGCAATTAAACCCTGTGCAGCTGCTTCCTCGTAACCGGATGTTCCATTAACCTGTCCTGCAAAATATAGACCCTTTACTAATTTAGTTTCTAAAGTTGAATCGACTTGATGTGGTGGAAAAAAATCATACTCGACTGCATAACCCGGACGAACCATTTCCACTTCTTCAAGACCTTTGATTTTATGTAAAGCTTCTAATTGAATTTCTTCCGGAAGAGAAGTGGCAAATCCATTTAAATATATTTGATCACTATAGAGTCCTTCCGGTTCTAAGAAAAGTTGATGTTTTTCCTTATCAGAAAACCTGACTACTTTATCTTCGATAGATGGGCAATATCTTGGGCCAACTCCACTTATTAATCCGGTAAACATTGGTGATCTGTCAAAGCCTTTTTCAAGGATTTTATGAACTTCAGGATTGGTATATGTTATATGGCAGCTAACTTGAGGAAGAGCAGGGAAGTCATCTTTATTAGTAAAATGGGAGAAGGGTTGTGGATTAACATCTCCGGGCTGTTCTTCAAGTATTGAAAAATTGATCGAATCTTTTTTCAATCTGGGAGGTGTACCGGTCTTTAATCTTCCTGAAATGAACCCGTGTCTTACCAATCCTTCTGTAATACCTGTTGACGGTTTTTCTCCAAATCGGCCGCCGCTTATACCTTTTAATCCTGTATGCATAATTGCATTCATAAAGGTCCCCGCGGATAAAATCACCGATCTTGCTAAAAATGCTTCCCCAGCACCTGTTTGAATACCAGTTACTACATTGTTTTCAATTAGTATTTCAGTAACTGAATTTTCGATGATTTCTATATTTTCCTGAGATTGAACAAATTTCAGAGCAACTTCAGAATACAAGCTTCGATCAGATTGACATCTTGGAGACCATACTGCCGGACCTTTTGATTTATTTAGCATTCTGAATTGAATACCTGTTGAATCTGCAATTTTACCCATCAAACCACCTAATGCATCTATTTCTCTCACTAAGTGACCTTTTGCAGTACCACCAATTGCAGGGTTGCAGGACATCCTCCCAAGAGCATTTTTATCCATAGTTATCAATCCAACGGAACAATCCATTTGAGCTGCTGCATATGCAGCCTCAATGCCAGCATGTCCACCACCAATTACTAATATGTCGTAAGACTTACTACCCATAACCTATTTATTTATAATAACTTTCACGTGAAACAAACAACATTTACGGCTAGATTTCTTTATGATTCGGTAGATATTTTTCACGTGAAACAGTTATTTTCCAATACAAAATTTTGAAAAAATATTGTTAAGAATATCCTCTGGGGTTACTTCCCCAAT
This sequence comes from Ignavibacteriaceae bacterium, assembly GCA_026193755.1. Classification (GTDB taxonomy): domain Bacteria; phylum Bacteroidota; class Ignavibacteria; order Ignavibacteriales; family Ignavibacteriaceae; genus IGN2. Next base: position 2,622 of record JAPHUI010000469.1, read on the forward strand.
TATCTCAGCAAAAGCAAAATCAACAGCTCTCAGATCTGAGGCTATAAATTCACCACTTATTTTTTTACTAACAGTTTTCAGAGCTTTTATTAAATTTTGTTTTGCCTGTATTAGACAATTATAATGTCTTATGTTTGTTATTATAGCATCATTCTCTGAATACGCACTTTCACCAATGGCTTGCTTTTTTAACCCCTCAATAAAATTCATCATTCCATCACCAGTTTTAGCTGAAATTCTAAAATATTCAGAAAATTTGGAATTCACTCCAAGGTCAATTTTATTAAGAATTTTGATAACTTTTGCAGAAGGGTTTAAGATCTGCATCTCATTTTCAACTACCGTAGAAAATCCCAAATCAACATCTCCAACAAATAGAATAAGGTCTGCGTTTTTTACAGCTAATCTGGAACGTTCGACTCCTTCTCTTTCGATTTCCTCACGCGAAGTCCTTATGCCCGCTGTATCATAAAGTTTAAAAAAAAGCCCATCAATAGAAATTTCTTCTCTTATTGTATCTCGAGTGGTTCCCGGAATACTGCTAACAATCGCTCGGGATTCCTTTAATAAATAGTTCAAAATAGATGATTTTCCTACATTTGGTTCCCCAACTATTACTACATTCATACCATCTCTTATTATTTTTCCGAAGGAGTAGCTGCTCAATAAATCATTAATTTGGCTTAAAATATCATTAATTCTTACAACTAGCTCTTCTTTCTTTATTAATTCAATTTCTTCTTCTGCAAAATCCAGTTCCAATTCAAGAAAAGAGGAAATATCAATTATTCCTTTTCTTAGTTCACCAACTTTCGAAGACAGAAGCCCGTTTAACTGGTTTCGCGCTCCTCGGAAAGAAGTGGTTGTTCTTGAATTAATCAGATCCGCAACAGCTTCTGCTTGAGTAAGATCGATCCTGTTATTAAGAAAGGCTCTTTTAGTAAATTCGCCTGGTTCAGCAGCTCGGATATCTGAATTATTTATTAATAAAGAAATTATCTTTTCGACAATTAGGGGACTTCCATGAGAGCTTATTTCAACACTATCCTCACCGGTATAGGAATTTGGTTCCTTAAAAATGGATACCAAAACATCATCGAGGATCTCATTATTTTCAATAATATTACCGTAATGAATTGTATGAGATTTTGCATTTTTCAATTTTGTTCCACCCGAAAAGACTTTGTCAATGGCGTCAAATGATTTGGGCCCACTTAACCTAATAATAGAAATGGCTCCGACACCGGGTGGAGTTGCTAATGCAATAATTGTGTCTTCTTTACTTTCAATACTCATATTATTCAGTGATAAAAAGCGGGTGCAAACGTACTTAAAATTAGAAGAATTAACAATTATGCTAAGATTGAAATATCTCGGTTAACGTTAATTTCTGTGTCTGTTATTATGACATTACAAAGTGCTTAAATAGGCAAAAATATGACTATAGTATCTTAAGATGCGCCATATTGACACAAATAATGAATTTAGAGAAAATTCTCCGTAACCCCTTATATACAAATAAGTTATGACCACAAAAGGTGTCCGGCACGAGTGTTGTTTATATGGAATTAAAAGTCTATCAACATATAATAAAAATATAGGAGATACTAAAATGACACTTATAAAATTCAACCCGATGAGAGATCTTGTTGATTTCGAGAGAGAATCCAGCAAAATGTTTAATTCATTTGAAAATCGATTTGGAATTTCTAGGAATAAAGAAGAGGATAACGAATATGAAAATGCTGTCTGGATGCCTCTCACAGATATTTACGAAGATAAGAAGAATTATACTTTGAAACTTGATCTTCCTGGAATCAAAAAAGACGATGTTAAAATTTCTTTTGTAGATGGCAAACTGAGCATCAGTGGTGAAAGGTCTCAGGAGAGTGAGCATAAAGATTCGAAGTGCCACAGGATTGAAAGATCCTTTGGAAGATACTACAGATCATTTAATCTTCCTGAGCATGTTC
>JAPHUI010000465.1 GCA_026193755.1 Ignavibacteriaceae bacterium
TGAAGAACATTGAGGAGCTGACGTTTATATTCATGAAATCTTTTAATCTGCACATCAAACATAGATTCAGGATTAATTTTTATACCATTCTCTCCTTCGATCAGGTTAATTAATAATTTTTTGTTCAGCCATTTAGCATTTCTAAATGCTTCCCTAAAATCCTGATCATCAATAAAACTTTCAAGCTTATGAAGTTCATCAAGATTGTAAACCCAACTTTCTCCAATTTTATCACTAATAATTTTAGAAAGAAAAGGATTTGCAGTTTTTAACCATCTACGCGGGGTGATTCCATTCGTTATGTTAATGAACTTGCCGGGATATATTTTATTAAAGTGTGGAAATATTTTTGTTTTCAGGATTTCTGTATGTAATGCAGCAACTCCATTTACTGCAAAACTACCCACTATAGCCAGGTTTGCCATACGAACAGACTTACCATCACGCTCATTAATTATCGATAAACCAGAAAGAATATTCTGATCAGTGGTATAATTCTTTTTAACCTCTTCCAAAAATCTTCTGTTAATTTCATACACAATTTGAATATGGCGTGGAAGTAATTCCTCAAAAAGTTGAAGCGACCATTCTTCCAAAGCTTCAGGTACAACTGTGTGGTTTGTATATGCGAATGTTTTTGTTGTGATCTCCCAGGCCTTTTTCCAACTTAATCCTTCATCATCAATTAATATTCTCATCAATTCAGGAATTGCGATAACCGGATGTGTATCATTTAGTTGAATAGCGTTTTTTTCTGCGAACTTGTCTAAGCTCTCATGATTTATCTTATACTTCCTGATAATATCCTGCAAAGTAGCTGAGACGAAAAAATACTGCTGCTTGAGACGCAGGAATTTTCCTTCGACGTAAGAGTCATTTGGATATAAAACTTTTGAGATGGTTTCAGAATCTGTTTTAGAAGAAACAGCTGCTACATAATCTCCGGCGTTAAATTCTTTAAAGCTAAAATCAGAACAAGCTTTTGCCTGCCATAGCCTTAAATTATTAACAGTATTATTTTTATATCCTGGAACAGGTATATCATAGGCAACAGCCAAAACATCTTCGGTATCTATCCAGTTAAACTTATAGGTCCCATCCGGTTTGAGTTCTTCAACAGCTTTGCCATAAAACTTAACACGATATTCCAAATCTCTACGAAGAATATCCCAGGGATTTCCATTCTGTAACCAGCTATCCGGGTATTCAACCTGGAAGCCGTTTTCAATTGCCTGATTAAATATTCCATACTCGTATCTTATTCCGTAACCAAAAGCCGGGAGTTCAAGTGTTGCCATTGAGTCCAGATAGCAGGAAGCAAGTCTTCCCAAACCGCCATTCCCTAATCCCATATCGTGCTCGAACTCTCTGATTTCCTCTAGGCTGTAACCATCTTCCCTCAGAATATTATAGCACTCACTATAAAAATCCATATTAATTAATGAGTTTCCCAGAAGTCTGCCCATTAGATATTCAAGAGAAAGATAGTAGACTCTCTTCACATCTTTTTGAATATAATGATGTTGTGTTCTTAACCATTTACGTACCAGCCTGTCCCTGATAGCCAGTGAAAGTGCAAAGTATGCATCCTCACCGGTTGCTGTAATTCTATCCCTAATTAAGCGAAACTCTAAATTTTCAGCAAATTGATTTGATAAAGAATAGGAAGAAGGCGATTCTGTGTCTGTAAAAAAGATTGAAGATTTCCCGTTTAAATGTGTTGAGTTCTTTTTATCCATTAACTTTTTTGTTTCTTAAAAATAAATTCGGAGGTAAATTTAAGATTGACCGCTTTCTTAACAAAATCAAAATCAAATTCATTGAGTTAAAAGGGAAATTTTTTCTTCTTCACCGAAGTCAAGAATGATTTGATTTTCGTTTTTTCAATTAGTCCAAACTTAATTGTCAGGTCATGAAAAAGGAATTTAACTTTCCTTTAAGTATGCTGTTGCTTCTAGTTCGACTACAAAATTTGGATCAATTAATGATTTTACTTCTACCATCGTGGTAACAGGTCTAATATGTTTAAAGAACTCACCATGAGCTCTTCCAACATCTTCCCAATCCCTGATATTTGTAACATATATTCTTGTACGTATAACATCCTCCAAAGTTCCGCCCGCATCGTTTATTGCTTTTTCTATCTTCTGAATAATGAATCGGGTTTGCTGATACGGATCACCTGGGGCAACAATGTGGTCACGATCAATTGCAGAGGTACCGGATACCTCAATAAGCTTTCCAATTTTTACAGCTCTTGAGTAGCCGATTTTATCTTCCCAGATTGTGTTACTTTGTATATTAATTCTTTTTTCCATAATGGCACCTATATTTTTCCTTGAAGATATTTTTTTCTTTTTGTTTCAGGAAATTTTTCAATTGCATAACGTAGCATAGTCCGAGGCATATTTTTGTAATGAATTTTTAAAAATTTTTCTTCGGTTGCCAAATCTTTTTTCCCGATTTCCCTAAGCATCCATCCAACTGCCTTATGTATAAGATCGTGTTCGTCGTTGATTAACATCTCTGCTATCTGTAAAGTTGGAGCGAAATCATCATTCTTTATTAACTCCTGAGTTGATAAAATAGCAATCCTGCGTTCCCACAGATTTTTTGATAGTGCAAATTTAAATAATATACTCTTATCTTTCTCACGAAGATGTTTTCCGATGATTTTCGGGGCTGAAATATCAACCAGATCCCAGTTATTGATTCCTTTCCTATTCTTGAGATAGAAATTAAAAATTTCCTTTTTCCCCTTTTCATCCATTTTTTGATATTTATCAATTAGAATAAAAAGAGAAATTAATCTTTCTTCATGAACTGTGGAGGTAAGTAATTTCTTAATTTCAGTTAATGATAAATCCCTGAATTCTCTTGCTAATTTTCTTTGCACAGGAACTTTAAGCCCAATGAAAACATCTCCCTCACCATAATCGCCTCTTCCTGTTTTAAAAAACCATTGCATAGTCTCAGCAACTTTCTTATCCGCGAGAGTTTTTATCTTAGATCTCAATTCTGATATTCGGTCAGGCATTAAATAAAAAAGTTAAATGTTTAATCGATAAAAAAAATAACAAAGAGTTATTAAAAATTAAATAAATAACTATTTTTTTAATAAGGGAATAAAAATAATCTTGAATTAAAGGCGAGGACTTAAAACCTAAACTGTAGTGATTTTATTAATCGAATTAATAAGATCAATTTTGGCAAAAGGTTTAACCAAAAACTCATCGGCACCTGCTTTGCGGAACTCCTGAATTTTTTCCTGCAAAAACTCACTGGAAAGTATTAAAATAGGGATATTACTATTTTTTGTGTCTCTAACTTTACGTACTATTTCAAGTCCTCTATTCCAATAATTAACTGTTACATCGAATATAATTACACTGAAATCTTTAGTAACCAAGAGATGGGTATCAAATTCCTGAGATGGGAAAACGTTTATATCGTAGTTGTCTTTTAAATAAGCCTTTATAAGAGGGTAAGAATCTCCACTATCATCAAGCATTAATATTTTTACAACACCATTCTTTTTATCAACTATTTTTTTAAGTTTTTCAATCTTTGTTTTTTTCGCTAAAGGAAGCGTAAATGTAAAAGTGCTTCCGACACCTTTTATACTATCTACAATTAATGAACCACCCATCTTTTCTAAATATCGTTTGGAGATTGCAAGACCTAAACCATTTCCCTCAAAATTTCTTCCAATATCAAGCTCCTCCTGACTGAATGGTCTATATAAATGATCCAAATATTCTGTGGAAATCCCTACACCCGTGTCTTTAAGTTTACAGACTGCTAATTCTCTCTCTCTATAAGTTTCCACTTCAACGTCTATGTATCCCTGCCTGGTAAACTTAATTGCATTATCAAGCAGATTATTTAGTACAGTTTCCACACACTGCAGGTCGATGTCCACATAAATATTGTCTTCCTCAAATTTGACAGTAAAATCCAGTTTTTTCTCGGCTGCTTTATATTTGTACGGTTCTATGCAATTCTTGAAGACGCCTACAAGGTTGAAAGTCTCTATATTCATCTTGTAATTGCCTGCTTCAATTTGTGCAAATTCCAACATTTGAGTTATACTCTTAAATAATCTTTCACTACCTGAATGAAGGTTATCCAAATAAATTCTATCTTCACTGCCGATTTTGTCCTTAAGGTTTTCTTTAATAATTGTCGAGTAACCAAGAATGATGTTCAATGGAGTCCGGAGTTCGTGTGAAAGAACATTTAGAAATGTACTTTTCAACCTATCCGCTTCTTTACTTGTATCTCGCGCTTTTCTTACTTCTTCTTCAGCCAAAATAACGTCTGTCTGATCTTCATGAAAAAGTACAACATATTTATTTTTTTGCAGACTGACAGGAAAAATTGTAGTGTTTAAAAAAGGAACTGCTTTATCATTACCGAGCAGTCTTGAGTCCATATAGTTATTTATCTGGATAGAATTATTGCTTTTTAAAACATCGTTAATCTTTTTGGCTATTTCTCTCCTAAGAAGTTCGTCATCCTCATTGTAAGAATACCCCTGTAGTTCATTAGCGTTGTATCCCCATTTCTGTGCGAATGCTGTATTAACATAGACTGCGAAACCCTTTTCATCAAAAACTTCGACCGGGAAAGGTAAAAGTTCGTAACAGAGCCCAAAATATTTTACAATATCAGTATTCATTAATTATTAAGTGGTAATGAAAATTGAATTAAAGCGCCCTGGTCACTTTTAAGTATTTTAATATCACCTTTGTGCTTATCAATTATACTCTTACAAAGAAATAATCCATAACCACCAGTTGATAAATTAAAAACAGTAGAAGGATTTTTTTTAATTCTTTCCGGAAAGCCCGGTCCATCATCCTGTATTTCTACACAATTTGTTTTTCCCTCAGAAAAAGAGCGAATAGTAATTGTAGCGTTTTCATTTACATCAACTGCATTGTTGATAAGATGTACGAGAAGATGTTGAATTTGTTCAGCATCAAAATCACAGAGTGGAAGAGTATTTAGTTCTGTTTTAAAAGTAATCGTGCCAAATTTTTTAAGTGGTGAAAGGTATTTGATTACTGATTGTATTGTTCTATTCAGATCGCTATTGTCTTTATTCAAATCCGTAACAGATGTTTCAAGTAAAACCTGAGCATATTTTTGAATATTACGAATGCTATCAGCCGCTACTTTTGATTTTAGTTTTAATCTATCAAAAAGAAGATCATCAATCTGATTATTGCTATCAAAATCGGTTTGTGTTTTTTCAATTGTACGTAAAAGACTTTCAGTCTCAAGCAGTGAAAGATGGACTAATCCCTGCAACGCCTGACCAATTTCTGTATCTATACCAGACTTTAAAACTCTTCTCTCTGCATGAATAAGTTGTGCATTCGCTTCCTGCAAAGCATTATAAGCATTCAGTTGACTATCATATAATTGAGCATTTCTAATAGCCGTTGCAGCCTGACCGGCAA
>JAPHUI010000251.1 GCA_026193755.1 Ignavibacteriaceae bacterium
GGATCAGCCTGAGCAATGTCAATGTAAGAAATCTTATCCCCAATATTTGATTTTGAATAACCGAGGGAAAAATTAAATGTAGATTTTGCAAAAAGGTTTTCGTCCAACTGAACCTGCATTTTATCATCAATTAATTTTAATACAGGCACGTTCAGTAATATACCAAAATCGTTTACGGTTGTTTCTCTAGTTATAGTACTTGGTTCACCAAGATCCGGAATTATTGTTGAACTCACATTTTTAATAGAATAACCCACATTAATTTGAACAAAATAATCCACTCCGAGTCCAAATGAGTAAGCATTGTAATCATCTTTTGGTAGAGGCTGGCCTAAATAAATATAAAGAGGTATTGGATAATCAAATTTGGTATTGCAGTACCCAAATCCAAAGCTCAATGGAAAGCCAATCAAATCTTTAAAGTTATAACCAACATTCAGTGCAATTGCCTGTGACTCCAAATCCAAATGATACATTGGTGCCCATTCAATTTTTGAAGGATAAAAAATGAATGAAAGATTATTTGTCTGACTTGTATAGCCTAATTGAGCAGGATTCCAAATAAACCCAAATGGATCTTCTGTTGGTAATGCAGTTCCCGTTTGTCCCATCGCACTGAGTGATGGAGACGGTTGAACTAATAAGAAGGGAAGCGCTGCTTCTCCCTGGGCAAAAATTGTAGATGGAAATAAACTAAATAGAAGGAGAGCAGTTAGAAGAGATGTAGTTTTCATCCGGATTCTCCCTTTAAGTTATTAAATCGGCTTGATTTAACATACTTTGTTTTGAATTTAGTGTCAATCTAAAAAATGATTGATAAAAAATTATTATAGGTGAAGCTCCACGATATCTTTATCATGAAGAATATGCTCTTTTCCGACTAATTGTCCATCGTAAACATTTCTTCCCCACACACGGGCGGTTTTCAGTTTCTGCTGAAAATCGTGATGAACTTTACCAGCGAACTCTTCCAATGTGCTGCCTTTTTTAATCACGAATGGTTTTGTCATATCAGCATCTTTACCCGGTGGTTTTGAATATATTCTGATAATCTCCAGACTTTCAAAAATTCTTTTTTTAAGATTTTCAAAGTTTCGTTGACTATTCAAAGAGATTGGAACTAAAGGCAACTCAACTTCCAGAAGATCCTTAAAAACCTGGAAGTCTTCATCACACTGATCGTTATCATCTTTATTCACAACAACCAAAATAGGTATAAATTGAATTCTTCTCTCATCCACTGTTGTTGATTGTCTCTGCTTTGGGATAATCTTATGTTCATTTAAAAGTTTTAATGAAGCATCTAATTGCTGAAAGGGAGTTGCCTGCAAATCCACCACTATCAAAATTAAATCTGCACTTCGAATCAGATCGAAAAGTTCGGGTTGTACAATTTCTTTTGATAATGGAGGAGTGTCAATTAGTTGAATCTGAATATCGTCAATTAACATCATTCCCGGCAACGGTGTCCATGTTGAGAATGGAGCTTCGGAAATTGCCGGAAGAGCATTTGTAAATGCGGCAAGAAGAGAAGATTTACCGACGTTTGCCGCTCCAATAATAATTACTCTTCCTGCACCTTCTTTTTCAATGTGAAATTCAGATTCGTGTTTGCCCGCACCTTTTTTCTTTTGCTGGTCTTCTCTTAGCCTGGATAGCTTTCTTCTTAATTCAGCCCTTAGTTTATCTGTACCCTTGTGTTTAGGAATTGTGCTCATCATTTCTTCAAGAGCAATAATTTTAGCGGAGGAAGATTCAGCTTCCCGAAAGGTTTGTTCTGCTCTAAAATATTCTGGTGGAAGATTTGTCGGCATAAGTCAAATTGTTGAGCGAATTACATTTGAAACGTAATCAATTTTGAAAAAACCTTCAACAGGTTAAATATATGTACAGAAGAATTTTCAAATTCTATGCTTGTCATTCCGGACCTGTCTACCGACAGGCAGGCTTGATCCGGAATCTATTGTCAAAAAGATGCTGAAACAATCCGCCAAAGGCGGACAGCATGACAATCTTAA
>JAPHUI010000310.1 GCA_026193755.1 Ignavibacteriaceae bacterium
AAATATAAGATCGTTGTTAACTTTGAAGATCTAGCTTACATAAGCAGCGCCGGACTTGGGGTTTTTATGGCTTACATTGAATCGGTAAGAGAAAATAAAGGGGATATTAAACTCACAAATATGAGCGACAAAGTATATAATATTTTTGATTTGCTCGGATTTCCTTTGCTATATGAAATCTATAAAAAAGAAGAAGAGGCAATAAAGAAATTCATTGAGAGTTGAAAAGTGACAACTAAAAGTAAAAATAAATTAAACGAATTACGGGTAAAAAGTAAAACAGAAAATCTTTCTGTTATCAGAGATTTCGTTAGTGAAAAAGCTCTTGATGCCGGATTACCGATGGCTACTGTCGAAAATATTATGCTTGCAGTCGATGAAGCATGCACTAACATAATTAAACATGCTTACAAATCTTCTCCTGAAGGAAAAATAATTTTAAATATAGATTACGATGAAAAAAAGTTTACTATCACTATAATAGACTACGGAAAATCTTTTGAACCGAATAGTGTTCCTTTGCCAAACCTCCAGAAATACTACCGAGAACACAAAGTAGGCGGGCTTGGAATATACTTAATGAAATCTTTAATGGATGATGTAAAGTATACTTCAGTCCCCGGAAAATATAATCAAGTCCTTCTTTCAAAGAATATAAATGGTTCTTAAAAAATGATTGAGGCGAAAAGTCTTAGAGTAAAAAGGAACCTTACTGCTTTAATTGATTTCAGCCGCATTATTAATTCCAGTATTGATCTTCATTTCATCCTTAACAATGTGCTGCTTACCTGCCTTGGAAAATTTTTAGCTACCAGGGGTTTGATTGCTTTGAAGGAAAACGGGAAGATTGTATTAAAAGGTTCCAAAGGGCTCGGAACAGAGATTAAAGAAAAATTCCCGGAATTGGAAGCTACTCAGGAGTGTATAGATAATCCGGCTCTTATTTCTTTTATGCAGGATGCAAACTTAAAAGTTGCTGAAAAAATTAGTTCTTCGGAGGATTGTATTGGCTTAGTATGTCTGGGAGAAAAATTAAACAAATCAGATTATACAGAGGATGATGTCGAATTTCTCGGTACGATATTGAACATCTCAGCAACCGCTGTTCAAAACTCAATGGTAATAAATGAATTAAAATCTGTAAACCGTCAGCTTGATTCCAGAGTACAGAGATTAAGCTCTCTATTTGAACTAAGCAAGGAGTTCGGCCTTTTTCTTGAGCCTTCAAAAGTAATAAGACTTCTTGGGTTTTCGTTGATGGGTCAATTTCTACTAAAAAAAATTGCCCTCGTCCGATTTGAAAATGAAGAAATTGAAATACTTGATTCAAAGTTTGATGATGAGGAAATACTTTCATCAGTAAAAAAATACGAGCTTCAGAATAACCATGATTCGATTAAAAAAGAGAAAATACAAAAAAACTATCCTGAGCTTGCCGGGATTGGTATTGAACTGATTGTTCCCATGCAGCTTCAGGGTAAAACACGCGGACTAATATTTCTTGGTGAAAGACCGGGTAAAAGAGAATATAATGAAAGCGATTTAGAGTTTATTTATTCAATCGGAAACCTTGCAATAATTTCTCTGGAAAATACCCGGTTGTTCTATGAGGCTTTGGAAAAACAAAAAATGGAGGAGGACCTTTTAATAGCAAGAGACATTCAAAGGAATTTACTTCCTCAAACTTTACCTGATTATGATCACTTTGATATTGCTGCATTAAATGTTTCCTCTAAACAAGTGGGCGGTGATTACTACGATGTGATTCCACTCGATGATGGAAAATTTTATATTGCAATTGCTGATGTATCAGGCAAAGGAGTTCCCGCTTCATTGATGATGGCTAATATACAAGCTTTCTTGCAGGTAATCTGCCGGCAAGGTATCAGAATTGATGAAGCTACAGGAATGATTAATGATCTCGTTACTGCTAATACTTCTGAAGGAAGGTTTATCACATTTTTCTGGGGATACATAGATACAAAAACCAATACTTTGACTTACGTTAATGCAGGTCACAATCCTCCTTATATAATCAGAAATGGTAAAATTATTAAGCTGGAAAAGGGAGGAATTATTTTTGGTGTGATGAAAACATTTACTCCCTATATCTTTGAAGAAGTAGAGCTTAAAAAAGATGATGTACTAATTCTTTATACCGATGGTGTCTCTGAGGCAATGAATCTTAATAATGAAGAATACTCTGAAGAAAAATTGCAGGAAATTGCTGAAAGTCTAGTTGATAAAACGGCAGAAGAAATACTCAACGGGATAAAAG
>JAPHUI010000445.1 GCA_026193755.1 Ignavibacteriaceae bacterium
ACTGTGAGATAAACAATCTCGGAGCCTTCAACCGCTTTCATTGTCTCATCAGCATTAAAAAGATTGGCTTTAAAAAGCACATCATCCTTATTAACTTTTTGGGGATTGCGGCTAACCAACCTGATTTTGTTAGTGTATTTCGGTAAAGCTTTGGCAAGTTCTTTTCCTATAACGCCTGATGATCCTAATATTGTTTCCATATTTTCTCCTTAAACTAATTTCTTTTAATCTTAAACATTATTTAATTAAAATTCAAATTTGTGAAACCATATTTTACTTATTAATAGTGAGCGGAAATATTATTTTTACAATATATTTTATCGTAGTCATTGTTTCTAACAATAATAATAAATTAATTCAAGAATGAGTTTTATTCCCTCTTATAAAAAAATATCTGATGAAATGTTCACTGGGCGAATAAGCCAAGCTGATGAAATCTTAAAGAGCTGTGCAAGCTGCCCTCGAAATTGTTTTGTAGATCGAACGAGCGGAGAGTTGGGAACATGTCGAAGTGGAGACAAACCAATTGTCTCATCTTACACACCTCATTTCGGTGAGGAGCCCGTTCTTTCAGGAACTAATGGAGCCGGAAATATTTTTTTTGGCAATTGTAATCTTAGGTGCGACTACTGCCAAAATTTTGTCATCAGCCAAAACCCAAAAGTAGAAATAAACAACGAAGTTTCTGTTGACAGACTTTCTGATATCATACTTGAACTTCAGAATATGAACTGTCACAATATTGGTTTGGTCTCGCCAACACATTTTGCTATGACGATTCTCAAATCAATTAAACTTGCAATTGGAAATGGATTGAGACTTCCCATTATTTATAACTCAAACGGCTATGATTCGGTTGAGATTTTAAAACTATACAAAGATGTAGTTGACATTTATCTACCTGATTTTAAATACGGTGATAATGATTACGGAAGGCGCTACTCAAAGGCACCTGATTATTTTCATAATGTAAAGTTCGCAATCAGAGAAATGAATGAACAGCTTGGTAGCGAATTGGTTTACGAAAACGGTGTTGTTGTTCGGGGACTAATAATTCGTCACCTTGTTTTACCAAATGGTTTAGCAGAAACAGAAGAAGTATTCAAATTTATCAGCCGGGAATTAGATCCAAAAGTTCATATTTCGGTAATGGCTCAATATTACCCGACTAATCGTGCATCAAAAAATATTTTGTTGGACAGAAAAATAAATCAAACAGAATATGTCCGTGTCCTGGAATTGCTTGAAAAGTATAATCTGGAAAACGGTTGGATCCAGGAATTAGAAAGCAGCGAATCTTATCGACCCTTCTTTAATGATGATCGACTTGATCCTTTTGGTAACGAAAGGGATTTAGAACTGGCTGATGTCCAATCCCGGCAATAACATTTAAAAGTTGCTCCTCTTATACCTGTATTTCTGTTTCTGTTTAAGTAATATCCTTACAAATATTCTACGGTCAGCCCCTCGTGTACTAAAGTAAGTGACTCTATTGCAACCTCGCTTCCTCTTGAATACAAAGGAGAATATTCAAGCTTAGATGGAAATGCGTTCTTAACTTTCCAAACCACAACGGGTTCATGGCTTTCATTTAAAAGAGAAATAGTAACATCCCGACGCTCTATTACATTGAACTGTGCTGTGTTAATCCATTTATAAAACTCATCATCGTTCTTTACTATCCCACGTTTTAGCACAATTGGAGTGTACCTCTTTTGTCCGGGCATAAGTTGTTCCGAACTTTCTTTTGAAGAACCTTCACGGTACGGAATTACATCAATTTCTATTGCTAGTCCGCTTACTTCCATAAAACCAATATTTGTTCCGCCCCATTGTACCTGAAAATGATTTTTAGCCATGGGATAATTCATAAATAACCTCCACAAAAATTTAAATGGTGAACATCCTTTTAAAGAGTTTTTCATTTATTTGTTTTTTTACTCGAACATAAATAAAAGTTTTCTGTTTAGTATTTCTTTGGCGCCAGAAATTTGTTATACAGAATTAATCC
>JAPHUI010000283.1 GCA_026193755.1 Ignavibacteriaceae bacterium
CATCATCTTATCGTCACACTTCGACTAGCTCAGTGTGACAATTATAGGTCATTCTGACCCCGCCTTATCGGGGGAAGAATCTTTGGACTAAGTTTTAAGATTCTTCAGTCACTTCGCTCCTTCAGAATGACAGGCACAAATAAATTGTCTATTTAAACTTAAATAATAACGCCATCTTTTCAATCCTTATAATTACACTGGTTTAAAAAAGCCTCTTTTTCGTTAATTCCTACATTGTAAATATTTACGATAGGGCTCTAAATGTTTAGGGTGGTATTGTAAACTTTTACAATACGTGTCTAAAGCCTTAGGGTGGCATTGCAAACTTTTGCAACAGGCCTCTAAACGTTTAGGGTGGCATTGTAAACTTTTACAATACGTGTCCAAAGGCTTAGGGTGGTATTGTAAACTTTTGCAATAGGGGTCGGAAGTTTCCGGATAGCATTTCCAAAATTAGAAATAGGGAATAGAAACTAATGGGAAGCATTCTGAAATTTAAGAAATGGACACTACGGCTAGAAACCTGCATTCGTAATTTTAAGAATGGTGCTCTACGCCTATAAACACGTATTCTGAATTTTACGAATAGGGCTCTACGGTCGTAAACAGACATTCGTGATTTTACGAATAGGTCTCTACACCTGTAAACACGTATTCTGAATTTTAAGAATGGTAATTTACACAGTTTTGGAGGGTATTTTATCTAAGAGATGGCTTTACAATAAAATTTAGCAATTTGGTTACTTCTTCTCTCTTACAACAACCCTCATCCCTTCAACGGCAGTTACGATGACCGGTTTACCATGCTCGATGTACTCTGAGTCTGTAACCACATCAATTCTTTTTCCGTTAAATTCAGCAGTCCCTGCGGGACGTAATGTTGTTAACGCAATACCTTCTGCGCCCATAAGTTCCGATAAATTTGACCGTGAAGTGTAACCGGATGCAGCTTTTTCTTCTTCCGACAAAATAAACTTTTTAAAGATATTTGATTTAGGAAGAAATCTTGCCAGGATAAAAATGAGTACTATTGCAGCCAGGAGTGCAATTGAAAGTTGTACTATAGCCATTGAAACAGCATTAAAATCGAGGAATGGATCACCTCCCACTAGAGAAAGAAAAATTGAAGCTAATATCAGGATTATTCCACTGATACCGGCTACTCCAAAACCCGGAATAACAAAAATTTCAAGTATAATTAATACCAGTCCAGCGACAAACATCAGTATCTCAATTACTGAAGCAAGTTGAAGTATATAAGATGAACCAAAGAAAAGCGCGAGTGCAATTATTCCTGCAGTGCCTGGAACACCCCAACCGGGAGATTTTATTTCAGCAATCAATCCGAAGAATCCAATCATTATTAAAATTGAAGAGACTATTGGGTTGTTAAGAAAGCGAACTACTTCTTCTGCCCAGTTAGATTTCTGATAAATCTTTTCGGCATCCAGCAGATTATAATAAGCAAAAACCTCATCGATATTGTTAAGTAATGTATCAGCGATACCGTACTTTAACGCTTCTTCGGAAGTAAGTGTAACAAGCTGAGTGGAATCAACAAGCCCCGGTATTACAATTCTTTCATCAACCATTCCTTGCGCAATATCTGTTCGTCGTCCGTTTTTTTCAGCGGTCGATCTCATCTCGGAACGCATAAAAGACTGGTATTTTTCCCCGACTTTTTCTCCCGTCTGATTCACAACTGTAGCTGCACCGATAGAACCGCCCGGAACCATAATTATTTTTTTACAGGAAAGAGCTATCAACGCACCTGCAGAAATAGCGCGGTTATTTATAAAAGCAATTGTAAGAAGGTTTGTTCCGATTATTGCATCTTTAATCTGTGTGGCAGCATCAACCCTTCCCCCAAAAGTGTTAATCTTAAATATTATTGCTTCTGCGTTATCTTTTTCTGCATCCGATACAACTCTGCTTATATAAGGTGCTAAACCGAGATCAATTTCACTATCAATAAAGGCAATATGAACCTTCTTTTGAGGAAATATACTTGAAGTGAAGATTAAAAATGTAAATAGAAATTTATACATTACTCTCAATTTACTTACAACGCATTATTTGTATCTCTGTGTCTCCGTGGATTTTTTCCACACGGAGACGCAAAATTAATTATTTACTACTCACTACCTTTTTTTGCGAGAACAGTGGCTATTGCTGAACGTTCAACTTTAATTTTAACATTATCGCTAATCTGAAGCAGAGCTGTCTTTTCTTCCAGACCCGAGACAATACCGTGAATTCCACCGCTTGTTAAAACTTTATCACCTTTTTCAAGATTTGAAAGCATTTTTTCTTTTTCTTTAGATCTCTTTTGCTGCGGTCTGATTATCATAAAATAAAAAATCAGAAATATTGCACCAAACATAATCAATGTGCTTATTAAACCGCCGCCGCCACCTTCTCCGCCCTGCGGAGCCATTGCAAATAATAGTTCCAATTATTCCTCCTCCCTGTTTTTATAGGGATTATTTTTGATTGATATTTTTATAGTCGATTGCCTATTAAATCTATTGTTTTATTTTTCCATTCTTTGAATGATCCGTCGAGTATTTTCTTTCTTGCCTCACTCATAAGAGAATTGTAAAAATGCAGATTATGAATACTTGCTAACTCCAAAGCTAATAATTCTCCGGCATTAAACAGATGCCTTAAATAGGCTCTTGAATAATTTTTACAAGTATAACAATCGCAATTTACATCTAATTTTTCAAAATCATCTTTGAATTTGGAGTTAGTTAAAGTTAAAACACCCTGACTTGTGAATATTACTCCGTGTCTTGCATTGCGTGTAGGCATCACACAGTCGAACATATCAATCCCTCGTTCAACAGATTCAAGAATATTTTCAGGGCGCCCGACACCCATTAAATACCGCGGTTTATTTTCCGGCATCAGATCGGTCGTAAAATCTGTAATTGAATACATTTCTTCTGCCGGTTCTCCAACTGCTAAACCTCCGATTGCATAACCGTCAAAGTCTAACTTCCTTAAATCTGTTGCAGATTTCTCTCTCAATTCTCTATAAACACTCCCTTGAATAATTCCAAAAAGAAATTGATTATGGCCGTATAAAGGATTTGTATTTTCAAATGCTCGCTTATTCAACTCCGCCCATTTACTTGTTAGCTCAGTCGATTTTTCAGCATATTCAATATCGCAGGGATACGGTGTGCATTCATCCAAAACCATCATTATATCTGAACCGATACTTCTTTGAATCTGAATAACTTTTTCAGGGGAGAAAAAATGAGACGATCCATCTAGGTGAGATCTGAATTCGACTCCATCTTCCTTTAATTTTCTCAGGCTTGAAAGACTGTATACCTGGTAACCTCCGCTATCGGTAAGAATAGGTTTTTGCCAATTCATAAAATTATGCAAACCGCCCGCCTTCTCAAGTATTTCAGTTCCGGGTCTTAAATAAAGGTGATACGTATTTGAAAGAACAATTTGTGCTTTAATATCTTTTTCCAAGAACTCAGGGTTTACAGCTTTAACGGTTCCCTGCGTACCAACAGGCATAAAGGCAGGTGTCTCCACGATTCCGTGATCTGTGTCAAAAAATCCTGCTCTTGCTTTCGAATTGATGTCTTTCGAAATGATTGAAAATTTAAGCAACTATAACCGGCTGGTAGTTAATTGAAAAATTAAGTGCACAAATTTAATGCAAATGAAGGAAGAGGCAAAGGATTCAAACTTAATTGCAAGCTGCGTCAAAAAGAATTATCTGTTTGGTCAATCAACTAGAGGAATGTAGTACTGTTAACTTAACAAGTTCGATTTTCTGAGGGTTAGCTCGAATGATTTGTATTTTGAAATTTCCTATTGTAATAATTTCTCCCTGCGCTGGAATTCTGCCAATTTTATTAGTGACAAAACCGGCAAGTGTTTCGTAAGCCCCTTCTTCAATATTCAGATTGTATTTTTCATTAATATGATCAACCTCTACCTTACTGCTAATAATGTAAGAATCTGCTGCCACTCTTCGGCAAATATCTTCGTCAACATCAAATTCATCTTTTATTTCTCCAAAAAGTTCTTCAAGAATATCTTCCATTGTAATGATACCGGCTGTTCCTCCATGCTCATCAACAACAATTGCAATTGAATTTCTTTTCGCCATAAAATCATTTAATACTTCAAAACTTTTTTTAGTCTCAGGTATAAAGCTCACTTCCCGCAAAATATCTTTAATACTTCCCGGAGATTGAAACAGATCTTTTGCGAGAAGTATTCCTTTAATATTATCAAAATTATCCTCGTAAACAGGAAGTTTTGAAAACCCGGAATCAATAAAGACAGATAGTGCTTCACTTATATTTTTATTTATTTCTATTCCAACAATTTCTGTTCTCGGTGTCATTGCTTCATAAACCCGCTGATCGCCAAGTTCAATTACTTTACTTATTAATTCGCTGTCCTTTTTATCAACTATGCCAGCGTTCTCACTTTCTTTAATGAGACCTTTAATATCTTCTTTGTCGAAGAGATGATAAATATTATCAGTTTTGATACTTGATGTCTGCATAATTTTATTGGAGAAAGCGGAACTGATTTTAACGAATGGGTAGAGGATATAAGAACAAACTCTTAGTGGAATCGAAGTTAATAGAACCATCTGATCTGCAAGTTCTCTTGCAAAATATTTTGGAATTATTTCTCCAAAGATTAGGATGATTGCAGAAGAAATAATCAAAATTGTAAATTCACTCCAGCCAAAGATTGATGAAAGAAATATTGCACCAAGAGAAGCATAAGCAATTATTACAACATTATTAGCTATAAGTATTGTAGAAAAAAAATTCTGCGGATGGTTTATAAAATATTGCGCACTTAGCGCTGACAGGTTTTTCTTTCTCGCTCTGACTTCAATTTTTAATTTGTTCGCAACTACAAAAGCCAGTTCGGTCCCTGAAAAAAAACCACTCAGAAGAATTAAAATTAGCAGGTAGATGAGTTCTATTTCCATTTAATTAAATGAACCTAAGTTCTTATAAAGGTTAGCATAAATGTATTTGATTATATTAACTTATAAATAATTACAATTGTCGCGATAATATAAACTATCACATCGAGAATCATATATAAATCTGTTGCGATTAATCGTGTAGTATTCTCACCTTTGCCACCTATATATTCAAGATACATAAACCTAAATATTCCGAAAACTACAAAAGGCGTTGTGTATATAAGTCTTTCAGTCTGAAAGACTGAAACTGTTCTTGGTGCAACACTATAAAGAGCATAACAAATAATTACTCCGGCAGCAGCTATCGTTGCCATCTGGTCGGCAAAGTTCAAGGAATACTGTCTTAAAACTTTTCTAGTTTGGGAGCCTGTTTGTTCGGTAGCCATAAAATTCTGACCAGAATTTTCTAATACCAGCATAAGCTCAGATCTTCTTTTCATTACACCAAGGAACAGAGAAATAAACATGGTCGTCAGAATAAGCCAGCTCGATACCGGTACCTGGATAGCAAATGCCCCGGCTAAAACTCTGATTGAAAATCCTGCAGCAATTGAAAAAACATCAAGCAGGACAATATTCTTCAGCCAGAAAGAATACAATACATTCAATACAATGAATCCGACAACTAATAGTATGAATTCATTATCGAAGTACATCATCAACCATAAAACAAGAGCGAGTATAAGTGATGCTGTTATAACAGCTCTATTAATAGGTATCTGTCCAGAAGGCAGGGGTCGATTTTTTTTAACCGGATGTGCTTTATCGACTTCAATGTCAACTATATCATTAATTACATAAATTGCACTGGAAGCAAAACAGAAAACTATAAAAGCAGAGAGTACATCAAGAAAGTAATACAAATCAAAAAGATGCTGGGAAAATAAAAGGGGTACAAAAACAAAACCGTTTTTTACCCATTGATGAACACGTATAAGTCTTAAATACTTTAGAAGTAGCATCAGAATACAACTACTTCTTCGTAAGTGCCGAAAACTTCCCGAAGTTCACCAACCATCTCACCTAAAGTAACTTTGTTATGTGCTGCTTTAACAAAAACAGGCATAAGGTTATTTCCATTTTCACCAGCGGACTTTATCTCTGCTAAACTTTTTTCAACATCATCATTGTTTCGGCTTTGTTTTAAATCAGCTAATCTTTTCTTTTGTGCAATTTCTACTTCAGGCGAAATTGTTAAGATTGGAATTTCTATTTTTTCACCTTCTTCAATAAATTCATTTACACCTACTATAATTTTTTCTTTCTTTTCAACTTCCTTCTGGTAACGGTAAGCTGCATCTGCAATTTCTTTTTGAAAATAACCTGATTCAATAGCTGGGATTACTCCACCAATAGCATCAATTTGATTGAAAATTCTATTTGTTTCTCTTTCCATTTTATCTGTCAATGCTTCAACATAATAGCTTCCACCAAGTGGATCGACAGTATTTATTACTCCGGTTTCATATGCAATTATCTGCTGCGTGCGTAATGCAATCCTGACAGCTTTTTCACTCGGTAAGGCAAGTGTCTCATCCATTGAATTTGTGTGGAGTGATTGAGTTCCTCCAAGAACACCTGCTAATGCCTGGAATGCAGTTCTTACAATATTATTTTCTGGCTGCTGAGCTGTTAGTGTGCAACCTGCAGTCTGTGTATGGAATCTCATCCACCACGAGCGAGGATTCTTTGCACCGTATTTTTCTTTCATCCTTCGCGCAAAAATTCTCCGGGCTGCCCGATATTTTGCAATCTCTTCGAAGAAATCAAGGTGAGAATTAAAGAAATAAGAAATCCGTGGAGCAAATGCATCGACATCCAGTCCCCTTTCAATACAAGCTTCAATGTATGCAAAACCATCTGCTAGAGTATAAGCTAATTCCTGAACAGCGGTTGAACCCGCTTCGCGAATATGATAACCGCTAACTGAAACCGGGTTCCATTGAGGAACTTCGTTTGTGCAGTATTCAATCATATCCGTTATAATTCGCATTGAAGGTCTTGGTGGATAGATGTATTCTTTCTGAGCTATGTATTCTTTTAAAATATCATTCTGCAATGTTCCGCGAAGTTCTTTAAAGTCTATATTTCTTTCCATTGCTACTGCTAGATACATTGCAAAAATCATTGCTGCAGGAGAATTTATAGTCATTGATGTAGAAACTTTATCAAGCGGAATCTTATCAAAGAGGATATCCATATCTTTTATTGAAGAAACCGCAACACCACAGATTCCAACCTCACCTTCGCTTAAAGGAGAATCAGCATCCCAGCCCATAAGAGTCGGGAGATCATAAGCAACGGATAAACCTGTTTGTCCTCTTTTTAATAAATAATGGTATCTTTCATTTGTATCTTCCGGTGTTCCAAAACCTGCGAACTGTCGCATCGTCCATACTCTTCCTCTGTAACCATTAGGATGAATTCCTCGCGTGTAAGGATATTCACTTGGAAACCCGATATCGCTTAAATAATTAATATTTTCAATATCATCGGGTCCGTAGAGAGGTTCAATCTTTTCACCGCTGACTGAAGTAAATTTCATACCGGTAGTCTTTAAAGTTTTTATCTTTTCGTCAAACTCTGCTCTTTTTTCTAAATATTTTTTGTCAATCATAAATTTTCTTTCTATTACTGGATTGAAAATTAAACCATCAATTTAAATTTAAGTTCTACCGAATCTTCTGTCAAACTCATTTAATGAAATTTTTACTACTATCGGTCTGCCGTGTGGGCAAACATAAGGCATAGATGTAGCAAAAAGTTGATCTATTAGCAGCCTCATTGCTCTTTCATCGAGCTTGTCTCCAGCTTTTATTGATGTTTTGCAAGAATACGATTTTGCAATGTTGTCTTTTTGCTCAAGATGTTTTTCTCTTTCATTGATTGAATACTCTTCCAGCAAGTCGAAAAGGACCTGCTCTTCAGTCCCTTTCCTCACGTCATCAGGAACCCCTTCGATCTTTACAATGTCCTTAGCAGAAAATTTCAATTGAAAACCAAGACGACTTAAGTAAGGTTCAA
>JAPHUI010000386.1 GCA_026193755.1 Ignavibacteriaceae bacterium
AAACTTTATGAAGAAAAAAACATTAAAAATGGATATACTATTTGGCTTATTGAGTTGGGTTTAGATAACAACATGATAGCCTTAACGGAAAATTATAAGGATGGTGCTGATTATTACACTTCAATGGAAGCAGATAACACAACAATGAAGGACGAAGCAAGTGCACTATGGGCAAAAATGTCTCCGTTTATTTCTAATATTGAAAACAAATATGGTAATCAACGACCGGATCTCGGATTTGCAAAAGAACAGAAATAATTTTTAATTGAATAGCCCTCTAGATGAGGGCTTTTTAATTTATTGTGGTGCATCTGCAGTGTATTTGTGTTTCACCTTCTCTTCGGTTTCAATATCCATAACACCTGAAATTCTCATAGCCAAAGATTTTCCATCAAGCTTGTGGAATTCAAGAACTTCAAGAGGAGTTCCGCATTCTGGATATTCTTTTAAACCAAAGTTGGTGAATACTTTATTAGCAATCTCACTAATTTCAGTTAATCCGTTTAATAACCTGTCACCTAATCCTCCAACAGCAGAGTGATCTTCAAGCACAAATATTTTCTTTTGATCGCTTACAATTTTCTTCAGCCAGACTTTATCAATCTTATTCAGCCAAGGCATATTTATAACCTTCAATCCGAAACCAATCTTCTTCAAATAATCTGCAGCAACTAAAGCTTCGTGAAGCATAACCGGTCCGTAGCCGAATAATAGTGCATCATTACCCTGGGTCAGTTCAGCACCGACTCCAAACTTGAATTTATATTCTTTAGGTAGTTGGATTCTTTCAGGTGAAGGACCAATTACCAATCTCAACACACAATTTTCTTCAGCTTTGCTTATGCAGTAATCTGTTGCCCACTTTGTCTCTTCTCCATTGCACGGTTGGATTATTGTAATATTCGGTAAAGCTCCAAACAATGAAATATCGCGAACACTCTGATGAGATTTTCCTGGTCCGGCGGGAATCATCCCTGAGAAATGACACGTGTAGATAATTTTAGTTTTCTCTCCGGCGTTGTTATAAATCTGTTCATTTGCTCTTGCCGCAAGAAAGCTTGCAAAGGTATTAACGATAGGAATTAATCCCATTCTCGCTAATCCACCTGCCATAGAAACCATATCCTGTTCAGCAATTCCGTTTTCAATAAATCTATCAGGATAAGTTTTTTCGAAGTTACGTAGCTTGCAATCAGCAGAAAGATCGCCATCAAGTACAACAAATTTTTTATTTGTCTTTGCAAGTTCAACCAAGGCTTCGCCATAAGCATCAGTTACAAATTCTTTATCAAGCTTTGTAATTGGTTTGCCTTCAGATTTGTTTTCAGGTATCTGAATTTTTCCAACTCCAAGCTTTTGAGAAAGCTTATTTATGGTACTAGTTAATTCAGCTAATCCTTTTTCATAACTTTCATCGTCCGGTGCACCAGAATGCCATTTGTAAAGTGTCTTTCCCTGGAAAGTTTCGGTTAGAGGTTTTTCCATAAAAGAAACTCCCCTGCCCTTAATTGTATCAGCAATAATCATTTTTGGTTTATCATTCAATATCTTCATCGCATCAAAAGTATGTTTAATCATATTATAATCGTGACCATTTATCCTGACAACATACCAGCCAAATGCTGAAACTTTTTCAATAACATCCTCAATATTATTTACATCTGCGACGAGCATATCCGTCTGATATTTATTGTGATCCATTATTGCAGTTACGTTGTTCACTTTTTGGTGAGCCGTTGCCTGAAGTGATTCATAAATCTGTCCTTCCTGGAATTCTCCATCGCCAGTTAAGACATAAACGTGTCCTTTATTCTTATTATAATTTTTTGCCCATGCCATACCTTTAGCTTTTGATATTCCCATTCCGAGTGATCCTGTGCTTGCTTCTATTCCAGGTTGACGAACTTCAGGATGGCCGTCGAGTCCGTGCAATCTTCTCAGCATCAATAATTTTTCTTCAGGAATAATTCCAAGCGCATAAAACAAAGAATAGAGTCCGGGAACGTCGTGACCTTTTGATGAGAAGTAAATGTCTCTATCAGGTGAATCAAGTCCAACTTCCAAAACATTCATTTCATTTAAATAAAGATAAGTGGTTATATCCATTGCGCTGAGCGAGGAACCAAGATGACCTGAGCCGGCTTTTTTAACCGCAACTAGAGTATTGTACCGACACATATCTGCAAATAATTCCATCTTAGTTGCCCAGTCACCATTGAAAGACTTTACTTTATCAAATTCTGATTTTTTAATGAGGTTATAAATCATCAATTGCTCCAAAAAAAATCCATTTTATTGTTAAAAAGTTGAAAGAAAAAACATAGTAAAATTACCATAATAGACGGTCAAAAAGTAATATTTGTCGCCTTTTCAAACCGCACAATTGCTCAAAATCACCTCATACAATCTTATCAGAAGAATATACTCTGGTATTTTTATTGCGTGAACCAACGTATTAGATAATTAACCAGGAAAATTATGAAAGAATATTTTAGAATACTGATAATGCTTGCGCTAATTCTAAATGGATTTTTCAGTATTAATTCAACCACTTATTACGTCTCAGAAAATGGAAACAACAGCAACAACGGACTAACTCCTGAAACAGCTTTTGAAACTCTTCAGTACGTAGCAGATATTATTACAGCAGGTGATTCGGTTTTAGTTCTCCAAGGTAATTATATTGGTTTTGATATTCGAAAAAACGGAAGTCAGAATAGTCCAATCGTTTTTAAAACTATCGAAAGTGATGTTGTTATAGATGAACGAAATTCAGTTACTCCGGATGGAATTAATATTGAAAATGCTTCGTGGATTATTATTGATGGATTTGAAGTTAAAGATCAGCCTCGTGCCGGGATTCGTGCTGCAGTTTCTGATTTTATTTCAATCAAAAATAACTACTGCCATAACAACCAGCGCTGGGGAATCTTTACCGGATTTACAGACGACCTGACCGTTGAAAATAACACCTGTTCATACAGCATAGAAGAACACGGAATCTATGTTTCCAACAGCAGCGACAGACCAATCATAAGAAACAATCATTCATTCAACAATAATGGATGCGGAATTCATATGAATGGCGATATCTCGATGGGCGGTGACGGAATTATAAGCAACGCTGTAGTTGAAGGAAATATTTTACACGATAACGGACTGGGAGGAGGTTCTGCTATAAACATGGATGGAGTTCAGAACTCTGAAATATTTAATAATCTGATTTACAACAATCACGCAACCGGAATTGCAATGTATCAAATAGATGGTGGTGATGCTTCGAAGAATAACAAAGTGTACAACAACACAATCATTCAACCAGCAGATGGAAGATGGTGTATAATTTCTGTGGATGGTTCAACCGGGAATACACTTTATAATAATATTTTAATAAACCATCACAGCTTTAGAGGAAGCATTGCGATCGATGCTGCTTCTTCAAATGGATTTGTTAGTGATTACAATATAGTCGTGAACCGATTAAGTGAGGATGATGGCAATTCAAATATGACATTAAGTCAATGGCAATCGCTTGGTTATGATCTTCATTCAATGATTGCCGATCCCGAAGATCAAATATTTGTTGATTATACAAACGGAAATTTCCATCTTCTCCAAAATGCGCAAGCTATAGATGCAGGAACAAATTTTGTGCTTCCAACAGTCTTTGAAGACCTTGATAATATTCCACGACCGCAAGGCAGTGGTTTCGATATCGGCAGCTATGAATTTACTAATGCAACTTCAGTAGAAGAAGAGAATATTCCTGAATCTTTTAAGCTTTTTCAGAATTACCCAAACCCATTCAATCCAAGTACAAATATCGGATTTCGGATTACGGATTTCGAATTTGTAAGCCTAAAGGTTTATAATGTTCTTGGCAATGAAGTTGCTACTCTGATTGAAGAAGAAAAACCTGCCGGCACTTATGAAGTAACCTGGTATGCAGAGAATTTACCAAGTGGAATTTACGTTTATCAACTAATTACTGGGAAATACTTACAAACAAGAAAAATGATTTTGTTAAAGTAAAGGAAAGTCAGAAAATTGAGATAAAATTCAAACCAACAATCGAATATTTAAAGTAAGTTATGAGTGGTTAAATATTCCATCAAAATTTTATCCAAGTTGTACACATCATCTCTGAAATTAATTTCACCATTCTCGTCTACCCAGGCTGTATAGTAATCAATAAACACCGGCACTTTTCTAGAAAGATATACCTCTGTTGTTTTCTGATCTTCAGCATCTTTTCTTAATTTATTTCGAATTTTTTTGTATTCAGCTATTTTCAATTTATCCTCAACCTTTTGACCAATTTCAATTTTCAAAAAATCAATATTCCACTTTGGATGATCCTTAAGCAGAAACTCAGCCAGAGGCATTGGATTTTCCACGCGGATACAACCATGACTTACCGCTCTATTTGAATACTTAAATGGTGGTCGTGTTGGGGTATCGTGCAGGTAAATTCCAAACCGATTTGGGAATATAAATTTAATTTTTCCAAGAGCGTTTCCGGCACCGGGACCTTGCACAATTTTATACGGAATTTCTTTTGCAGATAAATCATTAAGGGTAATCTTAGCCGGATCAACTTCTGAAGTGTCTAAGTAAACCTTGAAATTATGATCGATTAAATAATTTGAATCTTTAGAAACCTTTTGGAAAATTTCTTCCCTAATTATGCTCTCAGGCACACTCCAGGTAGGATTCAGAACTAAATAAGAAAGCTCACCATTTGTTATTGGTGTTTGCCAGTCCTCGGGTTTATCTTCCCAATGTCTGGTTTTCTTATATCTCTCAAGCTGTTTTTCATAGCTTGACGGTCGCTTTCTACCAACACAAACTTTTGAAGTAAATATTTCATTCCCTTTATCGTATATAAATAATCTGAAATCGGGAATATTCACTAAAACATACTGGGCAGTGTCTGTATAATTATTCCACCTGAATCGCTCAAGGTTTAATTTAATTTTATTTATGTATTCTTGCGGAGCTGTATTTAGATGTTCGATTGTATTCTTACCAATCACACCATCGTCATTTAATCCATTTACCCGCTGAAAATGTTTTAAAGAGTTAACCAGCAAAGTATCGTAAACATTAAAATCTTTAATACGTACTGTTGAGGTATCAAGAAATCCAAGAGTAATTAGTCTCTTAATGATTGGAACCATTGATGAATTTTTGTCACCCGGCTCTAATTTTATATTAAGCGAAGGAATAATCTGCCAATCAGAATCTTTATAGCTTTCAAAATGCTCTAATTCAGTTTGAAGGTCTTTATATCTTTTACTCTTCGGCTGAATATCATTTAAATACCGGATAAAATTTTCCTGAGTGAGTGATTCCAGTAAGCTTCCTTTGGATGAATCATCAATCGGCCGAAAGTACGTATCAGGAAATAAAGTTTTCGGGTTAACAATTCCGTAACGCAGATGGTAGCTGTATTTCAATATAGCATCACTCACCAGTAGTTCTGTCATTGCCAAAAGGTAATATCTCGAAAGGTTAGGAACCGTATCAGTCGCTCCAGCAAAGTCATTAATGATATCACTGAAGTGATATTGTTCCGGATTCAAGCCGTATTCTCCGGCTCTTTCGAGAATCGAAATAAGAGAGAATACTTTGTCATTATCATCAAAACTTTTAATGAATAGAGGTTGATAATCCCTCAATGAATAAAAGTACTTCAATGTATCATAATAGGTGATTAGAGAATCATTTTGAATGATGTATCCGTCTATTGATGCAAATTGATTTTTAAAAATCTTAAAATATTCAAAAAAATTGAAGTTTAACTTTTCATTTAGACTAATTTTAACTTCTGTGTGTTTTTTTTGGCAGGCAGAAAAAAACAGAAGCACTAATAGTGCAAAGATTGCAATGAGTTTAGTTATTAAGCGGATAACAATGCCCTAATATATTCAGGAAAAAATATGATGCCCTCAGTTGAACAGTTTTGTTGAGGATGAAATATTTAGCAAAAGATTCGTTAAAAACTTTTTATTTCCTCTAAAGTAAAATTAGCAAATTTTAATGATATGTAACGTGATTTAGTAACTTTTAACAAATACAAAAATGATTATAAGTTTCGATGCCTATATAATTACTTAATATTACCTGATAAAAAAAAGCTCACTATTTAAGTGAGCCTTATACTTTTTTGGTTTAACAGCTTTCTATCGGAGCAACATCATTTTCATCACTTTAACATTATTGCCAGCAACTATCCGGTATAAATAAACACCACTGGACAATTTATTTCCTGCATTGTTCTTACCATCCCAAACAATTTGATATTGTCCGGCTTCCTGCATTTCATTTACCAGCATTCTCACTCTTTGACCAAGAGCATTATACAATTCCAAAGTAACCATTTCGCTCTGAGGTATCTGATAGCTGATTATTGTCGATGGATTGAACGGATTAGGGTAGTTCTGTTTCATATCGAAAGTCAATGGAAGCTGTGCTTTATTTTCTTCATATAAACCAACAGGTTGATCAGTAACATAAGCCGTGACCATAATGTCAACACCCTGAACAGGCTGCCAGCCAGTACTCGTCAGATAATACATACTGCGATTGTCCAATGGAGCATCTGTATCTCCACCAATACCTGGTGAGCCAGGGGTTTCTTCAAACCAATTAATTACAACCCAAAAATCTCCCTGACCAATTTTAGGAGGATCATTACCAGGAATATTTTTTATTACGGTACCAACTTGCAACGGGCTAGTATCATAAACAAGGTATGGACCTGCTAAAGTATCACCAGGCACACCACCATTATCTTCTTGAACTGTAAAATTAAAAGCATCATTGCTATTAACGATCGTTTCAAGCTTTCTTACAAATATTGGGTAAGCTTGTGGAGTGAAACGAATTCCAAATTTGTTATTCTCCCAGGTAAAACTGGCAGCATAAAATCCATTCCAATTTCCATCATCATAACTTATTGGTACAAGTGTAGGTTCTTCACAAGCATACTCTCCTATTGGAGAACTAATAGGTCCAGTCAATGTATCAGAACCAACAACTATAGAGGCTTTCATTTGATATTCATACCAGGCTACACAGTATACGTCATTATCCTGATAAGATTGAACTCCTGCGGTTAGTGAAGTTAAAAATTCACCATTTTTGTAAATATTAATTATCGATGGAACAGGAAGAGGATCGTTATTCAAACCTAATGTTGGATCATGCCAGGTTAGTAACAAATCTTCTCCTTGTCTTGTGACACTAATGTTTGAAGGTGCCTGTGGCGGTGCGAGGAGCGATACATCTATTCCAACATCACCAAAATATTGCGGATTGAAAACAGTGTTCATAGTTTGCGGCCACCATCCATTAAATACAGCTGCACCCCCCTGTCTTGCGATTAAAAATGCACCTAAGCCAACGATTTTATCCGGACCAAAAACCTGCAGTTGATATCCTTCCATAAATCCCATCGGAATTGCAACTTCTCCCTGAAGGTGTCCACTGATGTCTGAGAATTCCACCTGAGGATCAGTTAAATAAGTAATGGCATAAGAGGGAATTTCCCTAAATCTTAAATCAGAACCACTTGGGTGCCAGTAGGCCCAAAAATTTCCTTCGCGGATGAATGGTGGCTGTCCATCGAATATATTATTATTGTTATCGTCAAAGTATAAACCAAAACCTTCGTTGTCATCAAGTGTTGGATTTAGGAAATCCTCTCCTGCTATGTATAGCATATCGGTATTGTCATCAAACTTTAAGTACATAAAGACAGAACCTTGAGGTTGCGGAACTCCACCTCCATAACCAAATATATCTGAGATGTCGAGCTTGAACGCATCGTCCCACTCACCTGGAGATAAAACACCATCAATTGTAGGAATTGAGGCTTGAGGTACGTCCAAACTAAAAGTTAAAAGAGTATCACTCACCTGTCCAATTGCTTCATTTGAATAAATACTTTGTCCCGTTTCATTGAAAATATTTACGACATAGTAGTAGTCTCTTAAAGCAAAAACATTTGAATCCATATAACTATTTTCAGTGGCAGGAACGCTTGCAATTCTTTGATAAGGACCACCAG
>JAPHUI010000178.1 GCA_026193755.1 Ignavibacteriaceae bacterium
GAGCGGGTGAAGGTTCAAAATTAGTTTTCACCGGGGACATTTACCAGATAGATCATCCCTACCTTGATGGACAATCGAATGGTTTGTCTTACCTGATTGATCGCTTCAAAGGTCAGAAACTTTATGCTCACATTAATTTAGAGAAAGGTGAACGAAGCGAACTGGCTGAGTTAGCAAGCAACTTATTGTAATTTGAAATTTACGAAAATTAATCTAACACTGTTTTAAAATAAATTCTTGCCATAGAGTTCCTGTTCTTTATATCTTCAAAATTTTCGTAATAACTATTTCGCCAATAAGCACCCAAGCCTAAACCTACCGCAAAATATGACCTTACAGGAATTTCAATTTCACACCATAGAAAGTGTAATTGATGCATTGATTCTGCAGGCTCGCTCTGTGTCCATAATAGTTTTGACGTATGAGTAATTCTGAAAATATTTCGTCTGTTTATAGTAAACGCAAAAGTAAAATTAACGCCAACACCCGGGCCGAAATCGTAGTTTCGTCCCTCGGGATCAATATAATAATCATTTGGTGTTGCACCCATAGCAATAAGGTCAAGACCGATGTTAAATATTAGACGAGTTTTTTTCGCGATTCCAAAACGAGCAGTGTACTGAGGAACGACAGATGTTCCCCCATATACAAATCCGGGATTGTTAGTATAATTATAGTTAAGAGTTAAAATAAAAAGCTGGCGATTGCCTGTTTTCCTTTTTAAATTCCATCCGTACAATCTTCCGAAAGACTGAAGTGAAGTAAGGTTTGGCGAATTGGATGATAAGGACATAGCAACATCAAATGCCGTAAAAGGTTTTTTAATTCTACCGATAAAGATGTTTCCATATATTAATTCAAATGAAAATAATCCATCTTCAACGGATTCTTTTGTATTTACATTTCCATCTTTGTCCAGCTTCCTGATTCCCGCATCTGCCGTAACCACTAATTTTTTGGGGGAACTCTCTTCAGGATTTGGGAAGACCTTGCTTGTTTCACCTGTAATTAACCGATTAAATCCTCTGACAGGACTTAACAGAGTACCACCAATTTCACGCCAGAACCTCTCAGAACCTGTCTTAGTATTGTCGGTCACCATGCAAGATAATCTGTAAAGCATTTCACCAAGATTAATTCCATTTAGGCTTGTATTAATCCAATCATTAATAGATGGTTGGGTAACTTCACCAAAATATTCCCACAATAAGCTTCCTGAAAAACTCCAAGAACACGACTCCCAGAAATCAAAACCATTTGTTCTACCCACATTATAATAGAGGTTACCATGATAAGGATGCGCAAAATAGTTCGTTAAAAAAGCATCCCCATCATATCCCCATCCGGATTTAATATTATTCCACCAGCTTTTAATAGATACGTTTGCCCAGTTTTCTTCCGGATTATCCCATTTTGTACCCCACTTTGCCATTGCCCACGGTATAAACTCAACCACTGCAAGTTCTGCAACTGCAATCCAGAAATGACTTCTTGACTCCCAGGGTTTGTATTTGAAATCCATGCTGTCTTTGAGAAAAGAATTGCCAGCAGTCGTATTGTATTCTGAAAAACTATTATGAAGTGGGTTGCTCTTATAAACCGAGTATCTATAATTTGTTGTTTGGGAATAAAGAGTGCTGTTTGAGAATATGACGATCAATAGGATTGTAAGATAAAAGAAAGAGATTAAAAAAGGTTTGAAAAAATACATTCGCACCTCCAAGATGTTATGATTCTTTTAATGATGTATAATACATTACAAAAGAACTTTAAAACATTGTCAATCTCAGAAGTTTCCTTATTGCAAATACTTATGGATCAAAACCTATGATAAAAATCACATTTGCATATTTAACCTAATGATAATAAAAACTTTTCACAAGGAGTCTTTGATAATTTTAGTTGATAATTGGCAACTGTCAATGCAACAATTTTATAACTTCAGCTATCTTATGTCTATGAGAGGAGCCTTTAAAGAATTTCTTTCTAATCGACCGCTTCAAGGACAAAAACTTTTCGCTCATATTAAGCTTGAAAAAGGTGAACGAAGCAAACTGGCTGAGCTGGCAAGTAACCAGCTTTAATTAGTACGGACTTTTAACTTTCCAATTTATTACATCCAAACCACCCTTTAGAAATTTAATTTATACATGATTTCGACACCAATTTATGACCGCTAATCATAAAAATTTCTAAATCTAATTAACTCCTTTATAATTTTGGTATCAGAAAAGTAACCAAATCTTTCCATTGTGAGTCAAATATAAAAAACAACAAAAGGAACTATTATGCTTAGTACAAAATATTTAATGAGGCGGTTCACAATTGCTCTATTATTTCTTTCAACTATCTCTTTTGCAGCTTGTAACGGAATGCACATATCAACGGATGGTGATCTTCAGATAATTAAGGAAAAAAGTTTTAGCATTTCGCCGGGGAAAGATCTTATTGTTGATGCATCCTCTGGTGATGTAAAGGTTACTTACTGGGATAAAGCAGAAGTTTATTTGAAAATCCGTGGCAATGAAAATGCTATGGAGAAAATGGATTATACAATTGAAGGAAATGATGAGTTAGTTAAAGTTGTTGCAAAGAAAAAATCGTCAGTTAATTCCTGGTCTAGTAATATCAGTTTAGAAATCGAAATAAAAGTCCCTACTGAATTTAACGTAGATATTAATACTTCCGGCGGAGATATTAAATATGGAGGTGTAAGTGGAAATGCAAAGCTAAATACATCCGGCGGTGATGTATGGGGTGAAAAATTTATGGGTAACCTGAATATTTCAACATCAGGGGGAGACATTTCTCTAATTGGTGGTGACGCAAAAATTATCGCAGAAACTTCCGGTGGAGATATCAAGCTTGATTATAAAGGAGAAAATAAGGGAATTGATCTTTCAACTTCAGGGGGAGATATAGTTATAAAATTGTCAGAAGATTTCAAAACTTCCATTTATTTATCAACTTCGGGTGGTGACGTCTCCTGCTCTTTAAATATGAGTAACGTTAAAAAATCATCTGGTAGTAAATTAGTCGGTGATATAAATGGTGGAGGGGAAAAACTTTCTGCCTATACAGCCGGTGGAGATATAACTGTTATACCCAGGTAGAAATTAAAAAGGCGGGTCAAGCCCGCCTTATATACTTTCTTTAAAGATTAATTAACCGTAACAAGATAGGGTTTTATTTTCTCTTCCAAATATTGTTTCGGAACTGCACCAATAACTGCATCAACTACTTGTCCATCCTTAAATATTCCTAAAGTTGGAATGCTTCTTATCCCGTACATAATTGCAGTATTTTGATTTTCGTCTGTATTAAGTTTAACAACTTTTAACTTTCCCTGATATTCATTTGCTATCTCTTCTACGACTGGTGCAACCATTCTGCAGGGACCACACCACGGAGCCCAGAAATCAACAAGTACTGGTGTATCGGATTTCAACACTTCCTGTTCAAAATTAAAATCATTTCCTTCAACTAAGTTTTTCATTCTTTCTTAACCTTTTTTGTTATTAATATTTACAATAATAAGATGAATCAGCATGGAGTAAAGATTCATATTTATTTTGACGAAAATCAGACTTTTTTTCAAAAAAAGCTGTTTTTGCACTTTTAAAGGAGAATACCTATAATTCTGCATTAATAGCATCTTCGTAAAATTTACGATAAGTTTTAATTGAACTGAAGATTGACTCAGCAACTTGTTTCTGTCCATTTGCCGACTTTAAAAATTTTGCATCCTCCTTATTTGAAATGAAACCTGTTTCAACCAGAACGCTGGGCATTGAAGCTCCAACAAGAACATAAAAACCTGCTTGCTTTACACCACGCGATTTTAATTTCAGATTATCATCAAAGTCTTTGTCTAATAGTTCTGCAAATTTCTCTGAGTATTTCATATAAGCTGAGTGTGCCATGCTTACCAATATAAAATTCTCATCGGTGAGCTTTTCATATCTCTGAGGGTTATCTTCATATTTGATTACACTATTTTCAGTCTCAGCAATTTCAATTGCTTCCTCGGTTCTTCCCGGTCTCAATAAGTAAACTTCAGCACCACTGGCATCAGATGGTTTCTTCTTTGTGGAATTGCAATGAATTGAAATAAATAATTTACCGCTATTCTCATTTGCAATTTTTCCTCGTTTATATAAATCGATAAATGTATCATTCTTTCTTGTATAAACAATTTTAACATCGGGCATTTCTTTCTTAATTATTTCGCCAAGCTTAAGTGCTA
>JAPHUI010000202.1 GCA_026193755.1 Ignavibacteriaceae bacterium
CATTTAATTCAGACGATGTGCCTATAATACCATACAAGTCTAGATTTTCGTCAAACGCTATATCATTAGTTTGTTTGTCTAATCCTGTGTTTCCTATAAAAGTTGTATCGCCTGAAGTTAGGTCAACCTTAAAAATAAGATCCTTATTCACTACAACTGAACGAGTAGTAGCCCAAAGTTCATTAGTTGCTGGATTAAACGTGACCCCTAAATATGTACCTTCTCCATCAACAACAAAATTAGTTGTACCATTGGTGATATCAATAGTATAAACCTCTCCACTCCTTGTTACTCCATATAAAACACCTGAAGTATCAAATGCTATTCCTGCCATTAAGGAGATATTCAAATTGAAGAGTAAATGAGCATCACCATCGCCTGCGTTAAACTTTACAAGATCGGAACTTGTACTTCCGGTAACAAGACCATACAGTTTTCCATCTAATGGGTTTATTGATATACTCGTAACTTCATCATATAAAGAGGAACCTACAGTTGTGCCTCCTCCGCTCATAGGATCAATAGTAATCAAATCACCATTATTCTGAACCCCGGAAGACGCATAAAAAGTTTTTTCTGAAGCGAGAGTAACATCATAGCCGGTACCGCTTAATTCAATACCAGTAAATTGAGGATCATTCGATGTAACCGGGTAAACAGTGCTAACCTGACCTTCAGCTGTTGGTGAAAAACTAAATTCCAAGGTTAGGGAATCGTAGGTACCTAATGTTACCGGAGAAAAAGTTGTTTCAAGATTAAAGTTTCCGGATGTTGCTGGTATATCAGTAATTGTTAAATCTGCATCTCCGTAATTTGCCAGAATTATTTGAACAGTAGGACTTGTTGTTCCTGTTTCTACATCTCCAAAGTCGTATGAATTAGGAAGTGGATAGACATGTGCACCTGGATATGGAGCTGCTATTAAATGACCTATATAGGTGGACCAGGAATTAGCAACATTAGCATACTCTGTATGTGTAAAAATGCCATGATTATCGGCAGGATCCAGGTAGATAGCCATATAGTCTCCCCAGCGGTTTCTACCACTTGCTACTTGCTGATAATTACCAAGTCCTTCCTGAATAGCTTCACTCGGACTCAATCCCGGAGGATCACCATTTGCTTTTGTTGAATAGAATGCTCCCGCATATTCAGAATCTGCAGATCGGGTGAAAGTAACTGCAATGTTATTACTTTCATCAACAGCAATTGTTGGGTAAATATAGTAGTAACCAATAGCCCCTAATTCCGCCTGTTCTAAAATACTCACTGTGTTTAGATCAAGAATAACGTATTTAACGCTAGCATAATTTACGTTAGCTGTATTTCCAGTTGAATGGGCTATAAACATTTTTCCATCTTTGACAATAGGTGATGTTCTGCAGCCGCTTCCATTCGATTCGAGGGGAGTTCCACCACCTAGTTGACCTGCGTTCGGAGTAGTATAATATGTTGTTGAAACAAGCTCTCTTCCCCGCAAACGGGGAGAATTCGAAGTTGGATTTAGTACTTTATAGAGTACATACCAATTAGCACTAGAAAAATGTGAATAAAAGAAATAACCACCCTGCCCTGCTGTATATGAGAATGTAGGATGGATTCCATCAAGAGCTGCCCCTGATGGAGGATTTACGTTTGGTCTCCTGACATCCCAGAAATCCCACCAGGTGACTGGTCCACCGTTACTAGCATATAGTTCAGCTTTTGAAATAACTCTGATTTTCGAATACTGAAAATATCCCCCAAACTGGAAACATCTGGTTGAGATATAAATTGCTTCATCGTCAAAACCTAATTGAGGATAATCACCCCAGGTATTTGATTGAATTGTACCATGCTTTTTGGTATCGAAACGATAAACATACCATGTACCTATAGGATCATCATCATCTGAATAAGCAACCAAATTTGAAGATGTTTGATTACTATTATTAGCTTGCAGATAATTAATGATCCACCTGCCTGCAAAATGATCGTAAATTACTTGTCCATCTCCCCCTTCTTCTGGTGAAACAGGCGCATACCATGCTGCAACACTAATTGTCTTTAGAATATTTCCTTGCTTATCAAATATTCTAAAGAAAGAGGGAAATCCATTTACAGTAGCAATTATATGATTTGGACCGACCGCCATAGATGGATCTGGAGGAACTGCATTTGTCGCACCAAAACCTGGAAATTTATCTAACAAAACACTTCCACCGTTAAGAGCAAGGTTCGGATTTTCGTTTTTACCCGCATTGGTATCTTCTACATATACATATGGAGGTAACTTAGATTGATCAACATCTTCAATCATTGGTTCTGCAACAAATTCGTTATTCGCAGGATTAATTTCTCTTGGTTCTTGACTGGGAATAATTTGTACATTCGTCGGAAAATTATCAGTAGTCTGCATTGCACCATTTGCAACATTTCCTTGTGATGGTCCCTGATGGTAAATAGAATCAAGTTGTCCAAATGCTATAATTGAGAAAGAAAATAAAAACACACTTACTAGTAAAAAACTGCTTTTCATATTTATACCCTTTTGATTTTTTAAGTAAATATCTATACGAAGTTAAAGATAATGAGAATATAATTCAATTTAAGTAATTACCCCGTTTAACAAATAATGCGAAGATATCATTTGTAAAAGATTATTATTTATTTTTTTCATTATAGGTCTCTAACAAATACTTTGCAACAGCTTCTGCTTCATTTGGTTTCAGTCCGGGATTAGGCATCGGAGGATAATCAGGATTTACTTTTACAGGATTACGAATAAATGCAACTAACTGTGCTTCCTTACCAACATACTTAGGTATAACATCTTTATGTGGAGGACCGACAATTTTTTTATCCCAGGCATGGCAGGCGCCACATTTAACCTGATAAATTTCAGCGGCATTTATCTGTACAGTTTTTCCTTCACCTTTTAATTCTGCATAATATTTATCGAATTGTGCACTTAAAATCGCACTATGGAATTTGGTTGATGTAGCCATCGCTTTCTGATCACTGATAATAAACGCAGCTATTGAAAATATTGTTGTTAAAAATAAAAGTGATGCAACCGTACCTTTTATTTCTTTCGTTAGCATGTAAAGGAAATGATACCCTAAAAAGAGTAGTCCCAGAGAAATTATTGCATATGTAAATACAGGTCCGGTTAGCGAATCATTTGGCAATCCAAATAAACTAGTCAATAAGAAAAACGGAATTAAGATAGCAGAGTAGAATGTTAGCCTTACAATTTTTTGCTTCACAAAAACTGAGTATTCTTCATCTTTGATTCTTTTATTTTTTTCATCTTCGAGGAATGTAAAAAGAACCATTCCGCCTGTAAGTGTAAGTGAAAACAAAATGTATAGAACTAATCGTGACAACACTTTCCAATAAAATAATCCACTAATAAAACCACTAATATCCCAATCCCTATAGAGCGATGGTATCGTAATTGCGGTGATAAAAAACCACATTCCCAAAAACAGAAAAATAATACCTGCTACACCAGCTTTGTCACTAATTCGCTGACTTTCATTACTCAATAAATCGATATCTTCAACAACTCCCTGATCAGAAAGTTGGTTTTTTGAAATTGAATTAAAAATTCTATTGAAAGAAAGTGAATATCTATAACTGTACACGAACACAAGCGCAATGATTATTAAGATGAGCGATAAGGCAAGGTAATCAAGATTAGTTACTTTAGAATTCTGCAGAAGCTGAGAATAAATCAACAGCGCAGTAATTACTGGAACTATTCCAAGTATCAAACCAACGCTTTTATTAATCGTTGTAATTTCTACTATTTCTTTCGCAAACCTGAAATAATATTTACCATTTTCCTTCCCTGCTTTATTTTTATAAATCACCGAAGTAAGTACTCCACCAAAGACCACACCTATAAATGGAATGAAAAGAAAAAGAACAACAAGAAGCATATAGTGAAGAAGTTCTATATGCTCCGCTGATTGTGGTAAAACGAAATTATTTAGAAATTCCATTTAGATTATTTCTGTTTAAAAAATTAGTTTGTTAATTGAAACCATAAACACAACGAAAAGTGCAAAGTAATTTATATATCCAAAGGTTAATCGGAATACTGTTAAATCTTCAGTATCGGTTAAAAGTTTAAAGGCTTTCCAGGTAAGCCAGATGCAGCTTAGAAATAATGCGAAACTAATCCAAATATCCGTAACCAAACCGAAGAGTGTAATAATAAAGCCAGTTACCGCAGTTGAAGTTATCCATACAAAAGTAATTCTTGATAATTGTTCCCTGCTGAAAATCTGGGTGAGTGTTGGAAAACCTGCTCTGCGATAATCTTTATCCATCACTAAGAGTAATAGCCAGAAATGTGGTATCTGCCAAACAAAAAAGAAAAAAGCAATAGCTAAAATCTGCGGATCAACTAATTTACCACCGGCTGCAACCCAACCAATAACCGGAGGAATTGCTCCAACCAAAGAACCGGGTACAATTGCAAAAGCTGTTTTACGCTTCAGCAAAGTATAAACAAAATTATACCAGATAAGATTTAATAAACCAAATCCAAGAGCCAAAAGATTTGAACCGATTAGTAAAACAACTGAGCCTGAAATAACTAATAAAACTGAAATCAATAATGCATTTTTTGATGTGATTCTGCCTGAAGGAATTGGTCTGTTCTTTGTACGATCCATCATCGCGTCAAATTCTTTTTCCTGGTGATGATTCAGTACTGCAGAGCCAAATGCAAGCAAAAGAACTCCGAACAGAACAGGAATAATTTGAAAATCAATTTTACCTGCAGCAGCAATATAACCGAATGCGGTAGTCAAAGTAACAAAAGAAGTTATTCTGACTTTAGTTAATTCGGAGAATATTTTAATGTCTTTATTCAAACTTATATTTTTTAATAGTTTAGTTATCCATCTGGTTGACTTTAACTGTATCTTTTGGTTCAAACTCAGCATTCCATTTATCAAACTCTTTTTGATCCAATACTACTATCCTGGAATACATATGTGAATGATTAAGTCCGCAATATTCCGCACAGGCAATCGGATATCTACCCGTTTTTTTTGCTTCAAACCAGGCTATTCTCTCTCTATTCGGATAGACATCTTTTTTTATTCTGAATGCAGGAATAAAAAAGGCATGGTTAACGTCATTAGAATGCATAGTTAATTTAATAGGTGTATTTACCGGAACATAGAGGGTATCAGTATTTCTGCCATTTTCATATTGAAAACTCCACTTCCACATCTGTGCTGTAACGTTAATAGGCATAGCGCCTTCAGGGACATTTACCATTTCTTCATAGCCTTGCCATCCAAACCAGAATAAAATGAGAACCAGAATTGTAGGAATGGCTGTCCAGGTAATCTCCAAACCAACGTTTCCGTGAATATTCTTACCCTTTGGATGTCTTTTCCTGTTATACTTAAAAACAAAATAAAGCATCAGGAAAGTATTGAGAACAAGAAAGAAAACAGATACAATAAGTGTGAATAAAAACGTTCTGTCAGTTGAATTTACAAAATTTGAAACACCATCAAACATCTAAAAAATCCTTAATGGAAAGAGTAATCGGTAAAAAGTAAAATAAACGAAATTATCAAAAAGAGTAAAGCAACGAATACAAAAACTCTGAAAGCTTTACTCTCGCTTCTAAGATGCATAAAAATTGTGAGCACAAGATATGCTTTAACTGAAGCTATAATTAAAGCCGTAGCTACAGTGAATCTTCCTATGTTCATCCCTGCAATTGTAACTGTTATAGCTGTCAGAGCCAAAAGTGCGAGCCAGACAAGAATATAAATTCCGTATCCGTGTGAATGCTCGTGGTAATAATCGTGTTTCTCCATTTGCCTTCCTTACGTAATCAAATAAAATAGTGGGAACAAGAATATCCAGATAATGTCTACAAGGTGCCAGTATAAACCAATGTTTTCCAAACGAACATAATTATTATGAGTAATTATACCTTTCCTTGTCATTCTTGCCATTATTGCGATTAAAAACATACCAACTATAACGTGAACGCCGTGAAGTCCTGTCATTACATAATACAAACCAAAAAATAAAATCTCGCCTGAACTCCTCGAAAGCAGCTCTTCACTTCCGGGATAAATTCCATGATGAATTTTTGCTGTCCATTCAAAGTACTTATTAATTAAAAAGAAGAGTGCAAGAACAATTGTAATAATCTGTAGTACCAGCGATAATGTTTTCTGATTTCTTTGGATTGCAACAATTGAAAGCGCCATCGTCATACTGCTTGTTAGAAGAACTGCTGTGTTGAATGCCCC
>JAPHUI010000207.1 GCA_026193755.1 Ignavibacteriaceae bacterium
ACATCATTAGCTGTACCTACGAAGGCTCCACCCATTGAAATAGCTCGCGGACTCACAGCAATGTTAAGAAATGGTGCAGCAGTTGAGCCAACCTTAGATTGACCCAGTACGCAAGTAACTGACAGCAATAAAATTATAAAAACCTTTTTCATAACTGCATTCTCCGTTATTTAATTAAGGCAAGTTTGCCAATCTTTGTACCAATATTAGGTGCATCTACTACGTATACATAAATACCGTAAGCTACGTCAATATTTTCTTCGCTTCTTAAGTTCCAGTAAACATCACCAACAAAGAGGTTTTCTGAGTAAAGTGTTCTAACCAGTTCGCCCCGTACCGTAAAAATTGAAATCTTAGAGCCCGGAGGAACATAAGTAAACCTGACTTCCCTTTCCCCTCTTCCGCTCGTCTGTGAACTCAGCAGTCTCTGCTCACCGGCATGAGTAACTATGTATGGATTTGGAACAACCTTTATTTTACTCAACTCATCCCTGGCAAGATTTTTATTAAGAGAGGCTCCGGTCATCGTAAAAAAGTAACTATCTTGCTCATTAAATGGCTTGAAAGTTTTTATATTAAGGGTACCTGAAGTTTCTAATGGTGCACCCAGTGAGTCATAGTTGATATTAATTCTCCACGTTCTAACGTATCTTCCCTGAACTACTTCTTTAAACCATATACTATGAGTTGTGGCTAACGTACCAAATAATGCATAAGCAAAATCTATATAAATGTCCTTAGTGAGATTTTTAACTTTGAAGTTGGCCTCTTTAGCAGGTATTATACCACTTGTTCCGGGACCTACGGTATCAACGACTGACGTATCAACGATTGAATCATAAAACTCAATTACATAGTCATTAGGCACAGCATAACCATTATACTTTGGATTAGGCAGAGCAAACCTGAGCACTGTAAAATCTGGTTCTGGATCGGACGGAATGTTTTCAAAATAGGTTGTGTCAATCATTATTGGATCATTATAGAGCTGTGGTCTAAATCCATGGCGGACAGGTGTTTCTCCGGCAAATACTTCAGATTTATCAACGAGCACTTGATAATCAGCTTTGTAATAGGAGCCGGTTACAGCAAACTTGCTTCCATTAACTAATATCGTATCAGTTCCGACAGGAAGCGAAATCGAGTCGTTCGGATTAACGATATAAGTTTGATTTGCAAGAGGAACGAATACCGTATCCGGCGTTTGAAGATCCAAGAGAGACCAATTAGCTGTTACATCAGTTAAACCAGTATCTTCAAATACAACCTGATATTTAAATCCATTTTTCACCTGAGATTCATCTATTACTTCAATGGCAGCACTACCGGTACCAAAAAAGTTTTCTGATTTTTCAAGATCATCAAGAAATGCGTTGGAGTAGCCTGCAGGTCTCCTACCCGGCTTTATAAAACCGGTGTTGTCATCAAGAATAACCTGT
Source organism: Ignavibacteriaceae bacterium (assembly GCA_026193755.1). GTDB lineage: Bacteria > Bacteroidota > Ignavibacteria > Ignavibacteriales > Ignavibacteriaceae > IGN2. The sequence goes on from JAPHUI010000207.1 coordinate 1,440, forward strand.
CCGGTGTTGGAACGAAAGATAAATTTAGAATTTTCTTCGGGAAATATTTCCGGTGTTCCATCTCCTCTATCGTATGCGCACACAGCATAATAATATGTGATGCCCGGAATAACGGTTGAATCGATAAACCGATTTATTATTCCTGTATTCTCGCCGAAATAGAAAGTAGTGCCACCGTAAGCTTCCAATAAATCAGGGCTGGGAATAAAGAATCCCTTATACTCATCGACAAGATCGTATTGAGCTATTGGCTTATCAAACGATAATACGCCTAATGCATTAGTTATTGTTCTTGAATCTCTAAAGTTTGCCTCAGTAGATCTGTAAATTTTATATCCTTCAAAGTCCTTTAACTTTGTTGTAAAATCCCTTGAATTTTCAGTTTCTTTTCCATCCCAATAAATAACAACATTTCCATCAGCCTGGGTAATAGTGATTTTTGGTTTAAGAGGGGCTTGGGGGAAAGCATATCCAGCATTGTAAATCTGCTGAACAATTTTCTTGTTATTAAAGATATCGTCATAGTCCTCACCAAATAAAAGTGAAACAGAGAATCTTTCCGGGATTCCAGGAAATAGTGGGAAGTAACCTGAACTGTAAATAAAATCACCATCCTGTGGAGTTGGTGAAATAACGTCAAACCTACCCGGAGTCATTCTTCTCCAAACAGAAGAATCTACACTAAGATCAGGTGCACTCTGCAGTTCAAAAAAGTTAAAGCCTGTTAATCCAATTTGATCTGACTCATCAGGGTCCGTTATACCAAAATTGGGTTCTCCCTGAGTTGGTATTCCATCACCTTCTCCCTGGTCAGGTCCAGGGTAACCTATATCTTCAGGACCTAAACCATCCTGCCCGACATCATCATACTGAGGATCCCAATCACCATCTTCATCTATATCGTTATCGCGTCTTTCATCAATAAGTAGATCATTAACCCCTGCACCTGTAACATAATTTTTATAAGATGAAGCCGGTAATGACGGTAATGGGGGTGGCCTGTTCTTTCTTGTTTGATAGTGGGTTGCCTCGTTCTCGTCTACTAAACCATCCAAATCATTATCAATTGCATCATTTGCGGAAGGCTCGGGAATCCAAACTTGCCTTCCATTTATAATTTGAGATGTTGCATTTCCCTCTCTGAATGATGTAACACCAGGTTCAATAATAAATCTGACACCTAAAGAGTAAACGGTATCAGTCGTAGAGCTTACTGTGTGCAATGTCCGTTCATATATTTTCAAACCTTGCGGATCGGTTGTTTCGTTTATAAGGACTACCTGGTCACCGGCATAATAAACTATCGGGTCAAAATCTGATAGTTCAAATCTGGGAGAAGAGGATTTAGAGTCGTCATCATTGTCAATTCCGTCAAACGGATTGCCGGGAGATTCCAGGAATGCATAACCTACATATCCCACTTTCTGACCTTTGTTTCCTATTCCATCACTATCCCAGGAATAAGTAATCCAATCTCCTATATCAAAAAATCCAAGGTCATCCTGACTATCACCGTCTCCGCCCGCAAGAGTTCCCACTATTGTTCCGAAGTCAGCCTTTCTATAGGCAGTAGTTCCATCGTTATTAATTTCATATAACCAGAATATTGCGTCTTCGGCAAGGAAGCTGGACCACTGAAAACCTCTTTGTCTCATTCGCAAAGCCATTCCATTTCTTGTTAAGTCGGTGGTGTCTGGTTTAAAGTTTGCATTAAACTCATCATCCCATTGGTCGTCAGCTTCAAAGAAAGACTCCTGGTCTGCATTTTGAATTCCTCTTCCGAAATAACCAAACCATTCAGTTTTACCCTCTTCATCCTTCCAGAATTTTGCTATGGGGTCATTCCATCCCTCAATCGGCCAGGATTGAGGTAGATGGCTCATTGCCACAGAAGGATAATTTGGATTCCTGAAACCAGGAACCGGATTCCATCCCCAGAAGTGACCATCAACCGGGCTTTTTTCTTCGAATTGACCTTTACGCGGACCACGGGAAATTACTACAGATTGCAGAGTATCTGTATTATTCCGGTTATTAATAAATTCAACACCTATTAATGGAATACAGTCACCAATGTAATTTTCTCCGGAACCAAGCGGCCATTCACCTCTGATATCAATACCAGTGTTTATCCCGGCAATCTGACCATCATTATAGAATGTAATTCCTACTCTGTTACCGGTGTGGTAACCTATTGAGAGAAGTGTGGGATCACCGCGTTGTGCATATAAAGAGACCCCGAATAAAATCAACAACAAAATTATTAGTTTCTTCATAATTACCTTTTCCTAAAATTAAAAGTTATAACCTAACCCGATTTCAACTCTTCTGGGTTCAGAAAAGTAGGTTGGATTAGTATAAAATTCATCAAGTGTAGAATTAACTGAAACAGCATTTGTTCTTTCTGCTTCCAGCTTTGCAAATGTAAAGAACGGATCGCCTGAATCAGTATAAATGTTTACAGGATTATCGAAATCAAATAAATTAAACGCTCTTAAAAAGACAGTTAATACAGTATTCGATATTTCGAAATCTTTGTATAACCTGAGATCTACATTTACAATTGTCGGCTTAATGTCGCTGTTCCTTGGAAATGCATTTTGGGTAACTCTTGTGTTTTTGTTTACCGCTGGTGTATACGGCTGACCGGAGAAGAAGTTACCAATTACCGAAAGTCCCCAGTCTCTGGTCTGTGAATAAGATATTGAAGCATTAAGAGTATGTGTTTGATCCCAGTTCAATGGTGCAATAAAAGTCTCAGGCAATGCACCACCTAGAACAGCATTTCTTGCATCAGCAGGATCGGAAGCATTTCCTTTTGTATCAGAAAATGTATAGTCAACTGATGCTGATAAACCGCCAGAAAATCTTTTCGTAAACTTCAATACGAACCCTCTCGAAAAACCAAAATCTGAGTTGATGTACTGGCTATAAGTTTGAGCCCCTCCAAAGACAACTATGTCCTGAGTTTGCGTACCCGTGAGGTCTCTGAAGTCTTCAAAAAAGACCGTGACGTCTACAGACATATCTTCACCAATTTGCTGCTGTAAACCAATTTCCCCTTTAACTGTTTGTTGCGGATTAAGATCAGCATTACCCATCAAGCCTGCATTACCAGAATTAACACCGAGTTTAAATTTGGGATTGAGATAAAGAAATTCGTACCGTGGCAACTGTAAAAAATGTCCATAAGAAAAATGGATTACACCGTTCGTTGAAATGGGGAAAGCTAATCCGATGCGGGGACTAATCTGCGTCTTCGATGAAGCATCTTTATACCAGTACTGCTCTCTTTCAGCTAAAGTCCGTGTTCTCTCACCTTGATCCTGAACGCCATTTCCGTTTGTATCCTCAAACCTGTTATTAGGTTTTGCAGGATTATAAATATTCGGGTCTGTCGGGTCAACCAGAACTACTCCGTCAGGTTGGAAATGGTCAACTCTAAACCCAAGATTAAAAATAAGATTGAATGCTTCAAACTTTGATTGAACATAACCCGATAATTCGATAGGTTCGTGTGAATATGTATCGTAATCTGTAGTAGTAACAGATGGAATAACAACATTATAAGGAGTAACTACCTGTCCATTTGCATCTGTCATTGAGACCAAATTAATATTCTCAAGATAGAGGCTATTCCTTCTGAAATCACCACCAAACTGAATATTTATTTCCTGATTTAATTGTGTTGACCAATCTAATTTGGCTCCGTATGCACCCGTATTCCTAACAAAGCGATTGTTATCGGTGCCGCCAACATCAAAACTATAAGGTGGTGTTATTACAGTTGAATTATTTTCGTAATTGGTGGGTTTATCTGGATTGCCTGTGTAAATATCCTCAAACAGATAATTTCGATAATCTTTGAAGGAATAACTTAAATTTAATGTATAAAAGCTGTTGGCAGATAAAGCATGATTAATTGCAAATATATTTGTGTAAGATTTATTAAACCGCTGAAGGTTATTATCGGGAGTTAATCTATTAGACTGATCATTATTCACCAGTTCCTTATAATCTCTCCGGTCAAGAAGGTAATTATAGCTGAGCTTAAATCCCTGGAACATACGATATGTTATTTTACCCTGTCCATAAATTCTCTCGTCCGGATTCATAGAAACGTATGCACCATTTCCATTCTGAGAAATTACAAACTGCTGAAGATCATTTTCATATGCACGGTCACTAATTAGATATACTCTTTTACCGTATATCCAACCAGAATTATAATAATATCTTCCATTGACAAAAAAGAATAAATCGTCCTGTAGAATTGGACCACTGAGACTTCCTTCAAAGTTCCGGATAGCTACGGGGTTAATATCATTAATATTTTCAAATATGTCAGTTCTGTTTGAAACATAATCACCAGAATAAGCCTGAATATTACCTGAAAAAGTATTACTGCCATCTTTCGTAACAAGATTTACTACACCTGATTGAGCCTGACCATATTCTGCATTAAAAGCACCGCTTATAACCTGTAACTCTTGCACAGCATTTTGATTAACATTAACAGCTGTGCTTCCATCGTAAACATCAGTTACCGGCACACCATCAATCTGATATGCAATCTGATTGGCTCTTCCTCCTCTAATATGAATTGCCCCGTCTGAAGAAACTACGACTCCGGCTTGAAGTCTTAGAACATCATTTACTTCGGTAACCGGTAGTTGAGAAATAACATCATCCCCGATAATTGCAGTACTTGAGGTTAAATCCATTCTAACGAGCGGTCTGGTAGCTAAAACCACGACCTCTTCAGTTAACTCAACAGATGCTTCAGATAATTGAAAATTTATTGTCGTGGTTAAATCAATCGAAATTTTAACATCCTGATAGGAAACACTGTTATACCCGATTGCAGATGCTTTAACAACATAATTTCCCGGTGGAATATTAAGGATGGAATAATATCCATCTATATCAGTAGCTGCACCCAATGTTGTTCCCATTAGTACAACGTTCACAAACGGAAGGGGTTCGCCTGTTGCTGTATCGGTTATTCTCCCGGCAAGTCTTCCAGTTGTTCCGGCAAAGATTAGTTGATTAGATATGATAAGCAGAGAAAGAAAAAATTTTAAAAATATTTTCATAAGAGGCTCCTTTTTAGCATTCTTCCAAAACTTAATTAAATCCGGTTATAAGTTAATTTGTTTTTCAAACCTGGAATTAATCTAACAAATTCAAATTTTGCAAATAATTCTAAAAGAATCATCAGGAATTGGAGTCGGAATTTTATATTGCAAGTACAGGTAAATCTCGCAGGAACGCAACTGGCTTTGAAAGCTTAATCTCTTTGACGTATTAAACCAGCCTGAGAAATTTAATTAATGGGATTTAACTTTTAGGATTGCAGTATAAATATTCTGTTTGTTGCTCCTGAATTTCGTTAATAATTCGACACGATAATGTTCTAACAAAATAATTAAAAATATTTTGCTAAAACACTAAAAACAAAACTACTTCATTTTATATTACGAACAAACTAAATTACCCTTAAAAATATAAAGCCACTTTTGAATAACTTAATATTTTTGAAAACATGGATAAGCAAAAATTTAATTAAAATCAATAAATCCGGACGGGATAATAGCAATTAATTAAGCTATCTCTTTAACAGAAATAAGTATAAACCTAGATAGTATTTAAGTATAGAATCTATCAAGGGTACATCCTAAATATTATTCAGTGGAATCATTATTATTACCAATTTTAGTCCTGTACTCTACCATTCCACCCAGAACATTTACGGCATTAAACCCATTTTGAAGTAAAAAATCTGTGGCTGCTGCAGACCTCTTTCCTATTTTGCAGATGACATCAATTTCCTGGTTCCTAAATTTTTCAAGCTCAGATAATCTGCTTTCAAGCTCCTGCAGAGGTATGTTTATTACATCATCAAGCTTTCCAAGGGGTCCTGTTAATTCCTCTGGAGTTCGCACATCTAAAATAACTAGTGTTGAATCGTTAATAATTTTATCGTGTAATTGATCAACACTTAGTGATCTCGTTTCAACAGTCTGGTAATACGCAGCATATAAACAAAGAATACAGGTTAATAATACTAATGATCGGTGGAACATCATCAATTGTAAAAGAAAAGAACTTTTAATTTAATCCACATAAGCCCGATGAACAACCTCCAGATGGCAAGTTGCATTGACCGGTTGAGCAATCGCCTGAAGAGGAGTAAGAATCAGAATTGATTGATGAACTAAATGACGAAAATAATTTTTTATTTTTAACAGAATTACAGTTAGGACAGCTTACGTCATCCTGTTTGGCAGTTGACTTATGGAGCACTTCAAATTTTGTATTACACTCGGAACATTTATACTCATAAATCGGCATTTTTTCTCCTCATATTAAGTTTAAAAATTATTTAATCTTCGAGCCCAAGCATTTTCATAAGGCGATCGTGAGCTTCTTCGGGCATCTGAACGTTATACTTCCTATAACATTCTATAGTAATTTCCACTGATTTAAAATATTCCCGGCAATTGGGACAAGAATCCAGGTGATTTCTAATTTCGACACATTTATCATCATTAAGGTTTTCACCTAAACTTTCACAAACATGTTTCATCACTTCTTTACAAGTAATTTTTTCTTTTTTCATCAAGTGAATGCCTGATTAATTTCTTTTCTAAGGAACGCTCTTGCACGGTGAAGCCTGGATTTTACTGCAGGTATAGAAAGCTCTGTAACCTGAGCTGTTTCTTCTGTGGAAAGTCCTTCTACATCGCGTAACAAGAAGACCAATCTGTAATCCGGTGATAAATTTTGTATAGCGTTATCAAGAATATTTTTTAATTCCTCATTTTCAGCCACTTTGTATGGAATTGTATTCCAGTCGGCAGCATATTTTTCTTCGAAGAGGTTTTCTTCATCATCATCGAACGATACGAATGGTCGACTTCTTACTTTGCGAGCCATCATAAGACAATGATTAGCTACAATCCGGTAAAGCCAGGTGGATAATTTTGAATTATAGTCGAACTGATGTAAAGATTTAACCATACTGTAAAATGTTTCCTGCATTATTTGTTCAGCATAATTTTTATCCCTACATATTTTAAAAGCGAAATTGTAAATAGTCTGTTCGTAGTTCTTTACTAATTCAGCCAGCGCTTTTTTATCGCCGTTTTGAGCTTTCTCAATAAGTTGTTTTTCTTCCATCCGTATGATGATTTTGAGTAATTTTGGATTCAAATTTAGTGAAATTAGAACTCTATTACTTATGATCTAAACAATTAAAAAAGGCTTTATTTTTGCACTTTTACTAGCGGATAACTAATTTTATTATTGTGGAATAATTAGACATGAACCATTTAACAAATGCCTGTATATAAATCAACGCTGGATATAAAAAACAATAAACTGTTTTACGGTGTAAATGAATCAGCCC
>JAPHUI010000126.1 GCA_026193755.1 Ignavibacteriaceae bacterium
TATCTAAAAATATATCATCTGAAATGGGAGACAGCAGAAATAAAATTCTTACCAGGTTAGAGAAACAATCTAAAGATATTAAGCTAATATATTTTAGTATAATAGGTGCCTTTGCTTTTGCAATAATTATCGGAATTTTATTTTATTTAAAAGTGATTTAAATAAATTCTCATCTACTTTAAATAAACAACAGAAAAAAAAAGACGCATCGAGGATGCGTCTTTTTAGTAATTTATATTTTACTGTCGCCGTCAGGATAACTTGGAGCTGAATCCATCTCATCCGGTTTCCCTCGCAAAGAATCCCAAATCATATAAGCACAAAGTAAAGCAAACATCACCAGTCCAATTAATTCTGCGGAATGAGATTCAGCCCATTCCGGATCAACCCAGTTAAATCCCTGCCATCTTAATATTGCGCTAATAACGCCCATCAATGCACCGCCAGCAATAAATCCTGATGCGATTAATGTTCCCCTTTCTCTTCTTGCTGTGTTTATTTTTTCATCTTTGCTGCGTGTGGAAACGAAATGTGCTATTAATCCTCCGACTAAAAGAGGCGTATTTAGTTCAAGCGGAATATACATTCCAAGAGCAAATGCCAAAGCAGGAACTCTTATCATTGTTAATACCAGAGCAAGAATAGCTCCCACTATATAAAGTGTCCATGGTGCAGGCTGCTGATCCATTAGTGGTTGAATTACTGCTGCCATAGCATTTGCCTGGGGCGCAACAAGCGAACCTTCACCAACAAAACCATAAGTTTCATTTAATATCAATATTACAAATCCAACGGTGACTGCCGAAACAAGTACACCTAGAAACTTCCATTGCTCTTGTTTAAGCGGTGTTGTACCGAGCCAGTAACCAATTTTTAAATCGGTAATAAATCCACCGGCCATTGAGAGTGCTGTGCAAACAACACCTCCAATAATTAGTGCAGCCACCATTCCGTATTCACCTTTCAATCCCACAGAAGTAAGAATGATTGATGAAAGAATTAAAGTCATCAAAGTCATTCCACTTACCGGGTTCGTTCCAACAATTGCAATTGCATTTGCTGCGACTGTGGTAAAAAGAAAAGATATAATCAGCACAATCAATAACCCTGCTAAAGCCCATCCTATGTTATCCACAACACCGAATGCAAAGAAAACGAAAAGCAGAATGGTAGTAACAACAAGCCCAATAATGATGATCTTCATTGAAAGATCTCGCTGGGTTCTAAGCCTGGCGTTTGCAATATCTTTATGTTCAAAAATTTCTTTGAAACCAAGTGTGATAGCATCACGGATAATTTTTGATGAACGTATTATACCAATAATTCCTGCCATAGCTATTCCACCAATACCAACGTGCCTTACATACTGTCTGAAAATTTCCTCTGCACTCATCACAGAGATCAGCTTTGTTGCACCAGTTCCAAAAGTTTCAGTTAATCCGCCGCCAATGTATGAGATGACAGGAACTAATAAATACCATGAAACAAAAGATCCGGCTGCAATTATAGCAGCATATTTAAGCCCGACGATGTACCCGAGTCCCATAACTGCGGCACCGACATTCAATCTGAATACAAGCTTAAATTTTTCTGCAAGCATGTCCCCAAATCCAACAACCCTTGTTGTAAACACCTCACTCCACCAGCCGAATGTCGCGATAATAAAGTCATAGGCTCCACCAATCAATCCACTAACCACGAGAACCAGAGCTTGCTTTCCTCCTTTTTCACCGGCAACAAGAATTTCTGTTGTAGCAGTTGCTTCAGGAAATGGAAACTTACCATGCATTTCTGCGACGAAGTATTTTCTGAACGGAATCAGGAATAAAATTCCAAGAATACCGCCGAATGCGGAAGCAAGAAATATCTGGTAAAAGTGAGCTTCAAGATTTAGAATATATAATGCAGGGATAGTAAAGATTGCTCCTGCTACTATCAATCCTGAGTTTTGTCCTATTGATTGGATAATTACATTCTGACCGAGGGAGCCTTTTATGTTTAGTACAGTAGAAACTCCGACAGCAATAATTGCAATTGGAATAGCCGCTTCAAATACCTGTCCTATCTTCAACCCAAGATAAGCAGCAGCAGCAGAGAATAAGACAGCCATTAGCAATCCCATGATAACGGAGTATGGGGTTATCTCTGCAGGAGTTGTACCTGCAGGCATTATTGGTTTGTATTCTTCGCCGGGCTTTAGCTCTTTGTAAGCATTTTCCGGTAGTCCTTTTATAGCTCCTGAAGTTTGTTCACTCATAACAGGTTCCTTTTAGAATTTGAATTTAATTGGTAGTTCACAATCTGTTTTTTTAGTTGAAGATGATTCAAAAGTTATTGTACCAACCGGTTGTGAGTTCCCCGGGAAATATTCATTAGGTACATCAAAATTAATTTCTAATTGTTTCGGTAATGATGGGTATAAAGTTACATTTGATCTTCTATCACTCACAACATCAAAATAGTATTCAGATTTAAATGTTGTAAACTCAGTTAGTTTGATGCTGGCAGAGCTTGATTCTTGAGCAAAACCGGGAACAATCTCAAAAACATATTCTGAACTGTCTTCGTTCGAAATGTTAGTCACACACACACTTCCGGTTCTAAAACCTAAAGCATCATCGCTAACATCCAAACCCTCAGAGTCATAAATGATAAATGCAAGATCGGTAAGTTTATTATAATCGCCTTTGCTCATTTCGAGTTTGAATTCCTTTGATTTCTCACCTTTCCTTAAAACAAACGGCAACCTGAATTTTTCACTTCCCTGTATCGTTATATTGTGTTCAACTTCATAACCATCAAATTTTCCTGTGAGGTTATAATTTTCGGCCTGATCAAAAAGGTTTACCACTTCAATATTTTTATTTTCTTCATCTACTATTTTATTATCGAGACGGTTGATCCCATTAAATTGAATCGTAAGATTATAAGTGGATGTGTCTTTTGCAAGAAAATATCCTTCAACATCAACTTCATATACTCCAGGTGTAAGATTAAAATAATTTTCCTCTACTTCAGTTTCGCCGTCAAGTGTATGAAGCACAGGTGAAACATCTAAGCCAACACCGTCGGGATCGAATAAATGAAATCGTACTCTGGCGTATTTATTTTTAACCGATGAAAGATTAATATTCATTTCTGTTTGTCCGGCGGGCAATTCAATAAAGTAATGATCAATTAAACCCTGCTCAACTTTTTTAGAAGTCAGGTTCAACGTATAATTATTTTCTGAACAAAAAGTATAGGGTATTACGACGGTTGCCAGCATTTCAAACTCAGGAAATCTTGATTTATCATCCCGGTATGCAGTGATTCTTGCCGTGTTAATCCCGGGCTTCTGCATCTTTTTATTATTGAACTTCACAGTAATATAAGTTGGCTGGTCGTTCCGTATGTATGTTTTTTTCTGAATTGGAATCAACCAATCACTGTCGCTTTCAAGAAGATATGCTCTGTAAAATTTATCAGTCTTCTGAAAGTTTCTTCTTTTTACGGAATAAGTAAACGTGCTTTCATCTTTCACGAACGAACCGTTTCTAAGATATAGGTTTGGTCCTCTTTCAAACGGAAAATTAGGAACGGTTGATGAAATCGAATATGTCTCGAATTTATTTATCTCTCCATCATCAATATATTTTTTCAGCAACTTGTATGCATTGATTGCATTTATGTAACCATGACCCTGATCGAGCTGGTTGTATCCGTCCATATGAGTCGCACTTTCGCGGATTGCTTTATATAAAAGCTGAGATGGGATTTTTACACCGGGATATTCTTTGGTTGCTGCACTTAGGAGCAGAGACATAACACCGGCAGAGTAGGGAGCGGCCATACTTGTTCCCCAAAACCTATCCCAATTCTTCCAGTTAGGTACAGTGGATGTGCACGCACCGGGGGAACAAACATCAGGCTTACTTACTTCACCTCCACGCGATGAAAAGTAAAGAATTATATCTCTGTTTAAAGTTGCTCCGTATAAATCGCGTCCAACTTCCTGAGTTAGTACGGCACCTGATGCTACTACCGCATATGAAGCAGAAGGTAAACCTATCGAAGAAATTCCGGGACCTTCATTTCCTGCACCAAGGCTTATATATAAATAAGGATTTTCCTTAGTGAGATTCTCAAGAAAAGCTTCCATATCTGCCTGACCCTCTAATTCCGAGCCGATGCCAAAGCTCATATTAAGTATGCAGGGTACCTTTTGTTCTTTAGAAATTTTGTCAGCATAAAGGTATGCCTTTTTCATGCTTTCTGTAACTGTTGCTCCTCCTGAATAAAGATTATTTCCAAGCTTTAGGCTCATCATTTTTGCGCCAGGTGCTATTCCATTAAGATCAATTCCTCCTATCTGGTAACCGCCGGCAATTCCTGCAACATGGGTTCCGTGAGAACCATCATCAAAATGAAATGAAACTATCTTTTCATCGGGAAGAACATTTAAACCCATAGTCAACGGAGGAAGACCGGTAGTATCTTTAAATGTAAAAGCATCAAGTTTTTCTCTGTAATTTCTTAATGGTCTATCATCTGAGATATCTCCGTTATCATTTAAGTCGAGATAGACGACCCAGAAAGATTCACTTCCCTCACTGGTTTCGAAAGCAATCATTTGATATACATCATCCATATCACCATCACCGTTAAGATCACCGGCACCAGAACGTGAGTTTAAAAATATTGCTTCATCCAAACCACCTATGAAATATTTATCGTCTTCTGGTTTAAACTGAAGTGGAGAGGAAGCAATTACAGAATATTTCTCATCGTCACTTTTGAAAATTATTTTTCCGTCGTCATTATCAACGTCAGCCTCATACAGCTGAACATCTCCCTGATGTGTGAAATCCTGAACATCTATAAATTTTACTTCGCCTGTTGATGTTTGGGTCAGTCCATCTATTCCGATATCTACACCTGTATCGAGAATAAGAATTATTGTTTCTCTGCCATCGTATTCAGGGTAGGTGTTATGGAACTCTTCAACACCAGTGTCATCTATAGATAAAAATGTCTGCGTGTCTTGCTGAGCAAAAGCTGAGAAAATCGCAAACAAGACAATTAAGATTATTGCACTGGTTTTCATTTTAGAACCTGTAAATAATTAAATTAAATAATTGATAAGAATTTAAGATTTGTCTGATTTGTATAAAAACTATTAAAAGAGTGTACGAGCGCAAGAGTGTGTAATCCATATACCAAATTTAATAAAGTTAGCAGAATTTTCACTCTGTAAAATCTGCGATAATATTCTGGACTATTGGTTAATTTTAGTCTATGAAAAAAACACTTTATATAGTTTCAGTCCCGATTGGTAATTATGATGATATTACACTTCGTGCGTTGAATGTATTAAGAAAAGCTGATTTTATTATTTGCGAAGAATATAGAGAGGCAAGAAGGCTGCTTTCAAAATATAAAATCGAAAAAAAATTGGTAGAACTGAATGAGCACAACGAGGAAAAAGCTTCGGATGAAATTCTTCAGATGATTCTTAACGGAAAATCAGCAGCACTGATTTCTGATTGCGGTACACCGCTTTTTTCTGATCCTGGTCATTTGCTTGTTGATCTGGCTATTCAGAATAAAATCGATGTTATTCCCATCCCCGGAGTGAGTTCTTTACTTGCTGCGTTGGTTGGCAGCGGCTTGGACTTTGAAAAGTTTTACTACTACGGCTGGCTTTCTCCTAAAAAGGATATCCGCAGAAAACAATTACTCGATTTGAAGAGAAGAAAAGAAACAATTGTTTTAATGGATACTCCTTATCGACTGAAAACTTTAATGGAAGATGTTGTAAA
>JAPHUI010000110.1 GCA_026193755.1 Ignavibacteriaceae bacterium
ATGAATTCACCAAGTTCAGGATTAAAAATGCTCCAGGCTTCGAATATATGCTGATTAAGCGAATCTGATTTGTATTGAGTGAGAACATAAATTCTTCTTAATTCAGAATTCAGACAGTTAGATAGTGTAAAATCAACTATTCTGTATTTCCCTCCGAAAGGAACGGCAGGTTTGCTTCGTACTTTAGTGAGTGGAAACAACCTTTCTCCCTGTCCGCCGGCAAGAAGCATTGTTATGGTATCTCTTAATATTGAAGAGCCTTGAAGGGACATTTTCTTTCCTTTAATTTCATTTCAAAGATATATAATTATGATTTCATTGGCAATTTAAGAAATGGTTAACTATTAAAAATTGTAAATTTAGAGTACTGATTAATTTTGTTTCATTTATTTATTTCAACGGCGATTTCTAAATGAAGAAGAAAAAGATTCTTTTAATAATTCTTCTGGTCTGTTTGATTTTAATTTTACCCGGTGCGGTGTATTATAAAATCCAGTTATACAAACTGGCTTATATTAACACTTATTTTCATCTGCTGGATGAAGATTATATAACAAAAAATCAAAATAAAATTGATATTCTTAAATATGACCTGTCTTTTGATCTATATCCCGAAAAGAAGATGTTCATTGCTAAAGCAATCCTTACCGGTGAAGTAAAGGATACATCAATCCAATCAATCGATCTTAATTTTTATGATAATTTCAAAATTAACAGAATCACGTTAGATGATAATTTAACTGGTTATGATAATGAAGGCACGAGATTATCTATACCGTTCAATCCTTCTATGGGGGCAAAATTCAAAATAGAAGTCCAGTACGAAGGAACACCAAAAAAGACAGGTCTCGACGGATTTGTATTTGGTAACAGAAACGGACAATCACTTATCTATAATCTCAGCGAACCCAATTATGCTTCATCCTGGTTTCCCTGTAATGATATTCCTTTTGATAAAACATTGCTTGACATAAGTATTACGAACGATTCAAGTGCAGTTTCAGTTTCAAACGGAGTTTTAGTTGATGTGACCAACAATGGCAGCAGACGAACATATCACTGGAGAACAATGTACCCAATCTCTAGCTATCTAATTGCGGTTTACTCAGCCGATTACAAGAAATTTTCAGATCAATATATATCTTTAAACAGAAAAGATACCATGAAAGTTGAGTACTATGTTCTCCCCGACAAACTGGAAGATGCAAAAAAAGATTTCTCAGACCAGGTTAAGGCGATAGGATTTTTTTCACGTACGTTTGGAGAATATCCCTTCATAAAAGAAAAATATGGTATAGCTGAATTCCTCTGGTATCCTGGGGCAATGGAACATCAAACTATTACCGGCGTCTCATCGAATATGATCGATGGCAAAAAATTTTATGAAGATACTTATGTGCACGAGCTCGCTCATCAATGGTGGGGTGATGCAGTAAGTCCAAAAATCTGGAAAGATATATGGTTAAATGAGGGATTTGCATCATATTCAGAAGCATTATATTACGAATCACTCACAGGGAAAAGAGCACTTCACTCAACTATGATGAGTAAATACAGTAAGAAATTTGCCGGCACATTGTCTGATCCCGGGAGCTTTTTATTTACACGCACCGTTTACGATAAAGGAGCGTGGGTTCTTCATATGTTAAGATGGGAAGTTGGTGACACATCTTTCTTTAATATTCTCAGAACGTATTATGATACCTTTAAGTATTCTAATGCTACCACAAAAGATTTTCAGGATGTTTGCGAAAAAGTGAGCGGAAAAAATCTTGATAAATTTTTCGAGCAATGGATAAAAGGTGAAGGCGAAATAGAACTTCAGTATCAAACCGCAATAGAAAATTCAGAAAATGGTTATATCATTAAAATTGAACTTCAGCAGGTTCAGGATGAATATGAAGTTTATAATTTCCCGCTTCTGATAAAATTAGCATTTGCAGATAGTTCTGAGAATAGTTATCGGTACGATATTACATCTAAAGATACTTTGGTGGAAATCTCAGTAAATAAATATCCTAACAACATCGAGCTTGACCCAGATAACTGGCTGCTTGCAACTATCAATCTGAAGGAAGAATAAGCATGTTTTTTTTGCTTTGTCATATTCTTAGTTTTGTTCATTCCTTAATAATTTTATTGAATTAGTGGAAAAAGTATATTTTTTTATTTCCGATATCCATTTAGGTTTTCAGGATAAAGCAGAAGAAGACGAAAAAGAAAAAAAACTTATTAATTTTTTAAAATTTGCCGAAACGAATTGTGACGAATTGTTTATTGTTGGCGATCTTTTTGATTACTGGTTTGAATATAGAAGAGTTTATCAGAAAGGTTTTTATCGTACTCTTAGCGCTTTGAAAGATTTAAGCGAAAGAAATATTAAATTCCACTATTTTATTGGTAACCACGATTTTCTTCACCGTGATTTTTTTGAAAAGGAATTCAGTGCAATTATGCATCCCGATGCACTTTCCACAGAACTGAACGGCAAAAAATTTTTTATAGCTCACGGCGACGGTTTGGTAAGTAATGATACCGGTTATAATATTATCAAGTGGATCTTGAGGAATAGATTCTTTCAATGGCTTTATTCTCTCCTTCATCCGGATTTAGGAATTGCGATTGCGAGTAAAACCAGTAAATCAAGTCGTGTTTATACCGAAAAAAAAGATTATGGTGAGGTCGATGGTTTGTTTGAATCTGCTAAGAAGAAAATTGATGAAGAATTTGACTATGTCATTTTCGGTCATTTGCATAGACGGTTAATTGTTAATTATAACCAGGGAACTTATATCAACCTTGGTTCGTGGTTGGATAAGCCTTGTTACGGTGTTTTCAGAAATGAAAAGTTCGAAATAATTGAATTGTAATTATCGTTAACCTATGTCTGATGCCGACTACGAAAAATACTTTAACGATAGTGATTATAGAAACAACAAAATGAAGAAGAAGAAAAAAAATAAAAGTAAAGTCCGGTTTATCACGGGGTCGATAATAGTTGTCATTTTAGGAATATTTATTGGGTATATATACAGCGGTTTACCTTCACTTGAAGAATTAGAAAATCCGAAACCTCAGCTTGCAAGTAAAGTATTCTCTGCAGATGGGGAACTGCTAGGACAGTATTTTATTGAAAACAGGACTGAAACAAGCATAAACAATTTACCTCCCCACTTGATTCAGGCGTTGATTGCTACCGAAGACCGGCAATTCTACAATCATTGGGGTGTTGATCTGCCTCGTTTCATTAAAGCTATGGTTAAAAACCTCTTCTCACTTTCTTTAAAGGAAGGAGCAAGCACTATAACTCAACAGCTTGCAAGAAATCTTTATGATCTGAAAGTAAAAAGAGAAACGGGTTTTGACAAAGCCGTCAGAAAACTTCGTGAGTGGATAACAGCTGTTCAGATAGAGAAGAATTTTACTAAGAGTGAAATTATAGAATTATACATGAATGTTTCTTACTTCGGCAAAAGTGCTTATGGTATTGAATCTGCCAGTCATGTTTACTTTAATAAAAGTGCCAGTGAGTTAACAATTCCCGAATCGGCATTATTCATAGCATTACTTAAGTCACCAAGAGATTATGATCCGGTTAGAAACTATGATGCTGCAATTGAAAGAAGAAACCTCGTTATGCATAACATGGTAGTTACTGGCTTATTGGATGAAAACGAATATAAAGAGTTAAAAGAAGAACCGATTGTGCTTGCTTCAGAAAAACCCAACGTTATGACAAGTATTGCCCCGCATTTTATGGAGTACGTTCGTTTGCAAATGTCTGAGATTGCAGATAAATACGGCTACGATCTTTATCGTGATGGTTTGAACATTTATACTTCACTAGACTCCAGAATGCAAAAAATAGCTAATGATGCAGTTGCTAAACACATCGAGGAATATCAGAAGTTATTTGAAAAAAACTGGAGCTGGAAAAAGAATAAAGATTTGCTTGCAACACTATTGGATGAATCAATAAAACGATTAAAAGAATACATTAATGAGAGTGATCCTGTAAAAAAAGCTGAAATATATAACAGATTAAAAAAGAATGAATCATTTATTGATTCAGTTAAATCTAATGCTACAAAACTTGAAGTCGGTTTCGTTGTTTTGGATCCACTCACAGGTGAAATAAAAGCCATGGTTGGTGGAGAAAACCGGGTGTTCGGAAGAGGATTAAATCATGTAACCGGAATAAAAAGACAACCAGGTTCCGCTTTCAAACCTATAATTTATGCAACCGCAATTGAAAACGGTTATTTTCCGGCTTACACAATTCTTAACCAAAAATTTGATTACAATGGCTGGAGTCCTTCAAATTCCAATGATGAGTACACTGGATATGAAACAATGAGATACGCTCTGGCAAAGTCACTTAATGTTATAACAGGCAGGATGACGATAAGTGAAATTGCTCCACCCAAACAAGTTGTAAAAATCGCTCAAAGAATGGGAATTAAATCTACTATTGATCCCTACCCTTCTATAGCTTTGGGTACATCAGAGTTGTCTCCTCTTGAATTGACCTCAGCGTTTGGAACTTTTGTAAACAACGGTGTTCACGTTGAACCTATTTCAGTTTTAAAGTTAGAAACTAAAAATGGAATAACTGTCGAGGAGTTTTTACCTGAAAATGTGCAGGCAATTTCGCCACAGACTGCATCTATAATGGAAAGTATGATGATGGATGTTATCAATTATGGAACCGGTGCTGGTGTGAGAAAATATTATCAGTATCCCGCTGCAGGAAAAACAGGAACCACACAAAATTTTTCCGATGCCTGGTTTGTTGGATATACTCCCAAACTTGTCGCAGGCTGTTGGGTTGGATTTGACGATCACAGAGTTAAGTTCACTGACTGGTATGGACAAGGTGCAAGAGCGGCACTTCCAATCTGGGCAATATTTATGGAGGGTGCATATAAGGAACTAAAAATTCCGGTTGGATACTTTAATTTTGCTGATGGTATTGATACCGTAGCTTTTTGTAAAAAAACGATGGAACTCGGAGATACGAGGTTAGCGAACAATTACTGTCCCGAAGTTGTTTATGATATTATTAATCCAAAACATATGCCCCTTACTTGCGAAATTCATACTGATAAGAATGTTATCATCCGTGAAGAAAGAAAAGGAGAAACCGGTTGGTAATACGTAATTAAGAATGAATAATTAATAATGAAGAATTCTCAATAGCAGATTTAACAAATTCAATAAATGAGTATTAAATTTGAAATATAAAAATTCTTCATCATTCATTCTTAATTGTTCATTGATTTGCCCGGATGGTGAAATTGGTATACACGCTAGCTTCAGGAGCTAGTTGGCGCAAGCCAGTGCAGGTTCAAGTCCTGTTCCGGGCACCAC
>JAPHUI010000049.1 GCA_026193755.1 Ignavibacteriaceae bacterium
AACTGCAGCTGCATCACCAATTACGAAAATATTTTCATCATTTTTTATGCTCAAGTCATTGTTAACTATTGCTCTACCGGTTCTATCAGTTTCAGTATCAAGAGTTTTTATTAACGGTGAAGCCTGATTTCCCGCTGCCCATAAAATATTTTTTGACTCAATAAATCTTTCACCAATCCGAACTCCGCTTTCATTTATCCCGGTAACTTTTTCATTCAAGATCACTTCCACTTCAAGATCTTTTAAATCTTCAAGTGCATGTTTGGAAAGTTTCTGAGGAAAGGAATTCAAAATAGCCGGTAACGCTTCAACCAGATAAACTTTGGTCATAGATGAATCAATATTCCTAAAGTCGGATATGAGATTTTGATTCACAATTTCTGAAATTGCACCTGCCAATTCAACACCAGTAGGCCCACCACCGATAATTACGAAGTTTAAATATTTCTGGCGCTTTAACGGATCTTTTTCTTTTTCAGCTGTTTCCAGAGAAAGAAGAATATTCTCTCTTATCTTTAATGCATCATTTAATGTTTTTAATCCCGGTGAGTATTTCTCCCATTCATTCTTGCCGAAATATGAATGCCTTGAACCGGTTGCAATTATTAAATAATCAAACTCGACTTCAGATCCGTTAAAAAAAACTTTTTTGTTTTTCCTGTCTATTGATTTCACTTCCCCCAACAGAACTTTTACATTTTTATAATCACTAAAAATTGATCTTATCGGAATTGCAATATCAGCAGGTGATAATGCTGCTGTAGCTACCTGGTATAGAAGCGGCTGAAATAAATGATGATTCGTTTTATCAATGATGGTTACATTAAAATCCTTTTCTGCTAATTCCTTAGCCGCTGTCAGACCGCCGAAACCGGCACCTATAATAACTACATTTTTCATATACTCTTAAAACTTTTTACTACAATTTATTAAATAACTTAATTTAAATCGATGAGTAGTATCACATAAAAAAGCCGTCTACGAAGACGGCTAAACATTAAAAATACATACTGTCAGTTACTTCAAATAAATGTGTTTCAGTAATTCCGACCTGACTGATTCATTCAAAAACTTTCCATGGAAACTTGAAGTAATTTTTTGGACTATTCACATATTTAACTCGGTGTGAAACATCAAACATTCGCTTCATATCTATAATAACAAATTAAGCATCAGTATCTTCATCTTCCTTCCACTCAAAATGAAATTTGTAGTTCTCTAAACCACGAAGCTTTTCCTGAAGTTCTTTTTCCAGTTTTTCCATTTTCTCCTTGAACTTTTCGTCATCAAACTTCGACTTAAAATCTTCCGGTTTAAGATCCTGCAGTTTTTTCTCTAGTTCTTCCATCTTCTTCTTAAACTTCTCATCGTCGAATTGATGGAATTCAAAGTATTTTTTATTCTTTGGAAATTCATCTTTGAATTTTTCCATCTGTTTGTTCAAATCTTCCATATCAATATGAATATTAGGCATAGTGAGGCTGAATCTTTCCGATCCGAATCTCATTTCATCAAGCTGATCATATATTTTACCTTTATAATCATTGATGAGATCATCAGGAATTCTTTTACCGTTTTTATAAATGGAAGTAATCTCCTCACCTAAAAAATTTGCTTCCCAATGAATGGTTTCACCGTCAACATTTTCATAAAATGATAAATACTTCGGTGAATCTTTTTTAAGTGAATCTGCTGGCTGGTCAGCGCAGGCAATTGAAGTAAGCAGAAATAAAATAAATATAGACAGGAGGGATGTTAATGATGAAGTAGAAATTTTCATAGCTTTTCCTCTTTTGTTGTTTTACCTGAAATTGAGACGCAGCAAAGAGGATAGTGTTTCTCTTTTCATTACGATTTGATACAAAGTGTTATATTACCTGATGATCGGTTGAAATTTATTTCGGAAGGATAGATTTTTTAGATGAATAAACACTTCATACTTTATCTTAAGGCATTAGGAATATGGCTGGTTCTTGCAATGAGTGCGATAATCGTAGCATTATTCAGGAATGGCGTGCTATTGCCCCCGTTTGGTGAACAAACTGCTCATCAAATAGGAACATTAATATTCCTGATAGTGCAATTTTTAATTATCTACTTATTTATTAAACAAATTAATTTAAAAGAAACACGAACGGTCGTATCCATAGGTATTTTCTGGTTAATCCTTACAGTTATATTTGAGTTCTTATTCGGACACTATATGATTGGACACACGTGGGAAAAATTATTTGCAGACTATAATTTAGTTAAAGGTAGACTGTGGCTGCTTGTGCTACTAAATAATTTAATAGCCCCTATTATTTCCAGCAAGCTTATAAAAAATAATTAACTAGTATTAATCAAAGTTAACTTCATTACTAAAAATTGCACTTGCATAAAGCAAATTAAATTATTTCCAAAACCCATATTTCTTTATATGCAAGTAAGCCATGTAAGCAACTGCGCTTGCTTGTACAGCACCTAAAATTGTACGAAACATATCAAACTCAGAGTCTTTTAAATATTGCTGAAATAAGGGGGAAGTAAAGTGAGTATTAATTTCATTGCTGCTAAAACCTTCTGATTTATTTGAAATTAACAATTCCGTCCGGAGCCAAATAGTTGAGGGATTATTATCAAATACAACCTCATCGGGAAAATCAACAGTCAATGATTTACTGAACATTTCATCAAAATTATACTGAAATTCTATCGGTGGAATTATCCCCTGAAACCTGTATGTAGAATCAAAATCATTATTCAAATTCCTTTCCTGTTCTTGGGCATAACTATTAAAAATCATCAGAATAAAAAATGAACCGAACATCAACGTTAAAAAATTATTTCTTACCGTCATTTTATTAATTGTATTCTCAAGATGAAAAAGTAATTAGAAAACATCCGGCACAAAATTCTGATCTTCAATTGGCGGTCTAACATAACCGACCTCTTTTTGACGCGGGGGTAGTTCTATTGGTTCAGGTGGAATATCTTCATAAGGGATTAAGCTTAAAAGATGATTAATACAATTTAGTCTAGCTCTTCGTTTATCATCAGCATTAACAACAAACCAGGGAGCCTGTTTAATATCTGTATGAGCGAACATAATATCTTTTGCTTTAGAGTATTCAACCCAATTAGCTCGTGATTCAAAATCCATTTCACTTAGTTTCCATCGTTTCGTTCTATCCTTTATCCGACCCTGAAACCTTAATTCTTGTTCTTCATCGCTAATTGAAAACCAGTACTTAATCAACATTATTCCGGAACGAACAAGCATGCGTTCAAATTCAGGACAAGATCTTAAAAACTCCTTGTGTTCTTCATCGGTGCAAAAACCCATAACATATTCTACACCGGCACGATTATACCAACTTCTGTCAAATAGTACCATTTCACTGGCAGCCGGAAGATGAGCAACATACCTTTGAAAATACCACTGGCTTTTTTCTTTCTCGGTCGGTGCAGTTAATGCAACAACTCTGCATATTCTTGGATTTAATCTCTGGGTAATTCTTTTTATTACTCCCCCTTTCCCCGCAGCATCTCTACCTTCAAATATAACAACGACCTTCAGCTTTTGAGTATTTATCCACTTCTGAAGTTTAACCAGTTCAATCTGTAGTTCCCTGAGTTTTTTTTCGTAGTCTTTCTTTTGCAGTTTCTTTTTTCTTTCGTGTACTACATCTGTGTAGATAATTTTTTCTTTTTTTTGCTTCGACTTTTCTTTTTTCTTTTTAGCCACAACTCCCTCCTGGTGTTTATTGTGAACTATTAATTTGCACTTTTCGAGTGATTTATTGTAATGCCTTTTCCCTTGAGATAAGACAAAACAAAATTATAACCACGTTCGTCTTCGCCA
This sequence comes from Ignavibacteriaceae bacterium, assembly GCA_026193755.1. Lineage (GTDB taxonomy): Bacteria > Bacteroidota > Ignavibacteria > Ignavibacteriales > Ignavibacteriaceae > IGN2. The sequence goes on from JAPHUI010000049.1 coordinate 3,845, forward strand.
AAATATTCCGGCGGACAGATTCCTTTTCCCTGATATTTACCATCGAGGAAAAACCTGGCAACAGCAGAACAGGTAAAACCGGTAGTTCTTGCCATAGACGATGTGCCAGTAACCGTATCATAGTTGTCAATAATAAAATGCCGGTGAGAAATATTTTTTCCCTCTTCTTCACCTTCAATCAAAATATCAAGAATAGTAAAATCTTTTTCTCCCTCAATCGGTAACCAAAACGGGAATATTAATCTGGCTGTAACATCAATTGGTTTAATGGTTTTTCCAGCAACCTCAATTTCTTTTTCATCAAAATAACCAATCTCTCTGAACACTTTCATAAGCCCAATGTGCCCGGGATACCTCAAGGTTTTCTCGATCATATTGGGAATATTAACTGTTTTTAATAAAGATCTCAATCCGTCCGTGTTAAATGCTTCAAGATCACCGACTTCTTTATAATTAATAATCTCAGCATCCGACATTGCTTCTTTCTGAACTATTTTTTTATTCATCATAATTCTTACAGGGCGTTTGTATTCCTCTATCACATCAATAGGAGAGAAGTATGCTTTATATTGAAACGGCCATTCACGTTTGTACGGGAGTCCGCCGACAATACATTTATAATTTTTTATTTTCATCCTTTGATTATGGTAACCCAAAATGATGTTACTCAACCCGGGTGAAACTCCGCAATCAACAACTGCTGTAACCCCTTTTTCTTTGGCAAGCTCATCAAGAAGAAATGGATCCTCTGGAAAGAAAGAAATATCAACGACATTCTTCCCGGCTTCAATAATTGATTTTAAAGCTTTAAATCCCATAAACCCGGGAAGCGCACCAATCACAAGATCGTAACCGTCAATTAGTTTTTTAATTTCAGAATCAGAGGAAATATCGGCAAGAATTGTGTTTATTTTTTTATCTGCGAAAGTTTTGAGTCGATGGGAATTTGAATCTACTGCGGTAACAAGATAATCGTTAGTAAGGTCGAAGGCGATTGTGCTTCCAATAAGTCCTGTGCCAAGGATTATTATTTTTTTCATAGTGAAAAACTGTTTTAAGATTTAGACCGTTTTTACCGTCTGCAAATTTGCTAAAAGGGTTTTTACTTTCTTGATAACAGCTTCGACTGTAAAACCAAATTCTTTAAATAGCACTTCGTAAGGAGCTGATGCGCCAAATTTTTCTATGCTTATTGCTTCACCGTGCTCACCAAGATATTTTTCCCAGCCCTGTTTAATACCAGCTTCAATGGAAATCCTTGCTTTTACAGAGGACGGAAGAACAGATTTTTTATACTCTTCAGTTTGAGAATCAAACAATTCCCAGCTTGGAAAGCTGATTACTCTTGCACTAATTCCATCCTTATTAAGATTATTAAATACTTCAATTGCCAAAGCAACTTCCGATCCTGAAGCCATTAAAATTACTTCCGGTTCTTTATCACTCTCAGTAAGAATGTATGCGCCTTTGGAAAGATTTTCTGCTGAGGCAAACCTCTGTCTGTCCAAAACTGGTATTTTCTGTCTCGTTAGAATAAGAGCAACCGGACCTCCTTTATGTTTAAGTGCACACTTCCAGGCTTCGGTAGTTTCATTCGCATCCGCAGGTCTGATTACAGTCATTCCCGGAATCGCGCGTAATGCTGCTAATTGTTCAATTGGTTGATGTGTTGGACCGTCTTCTCCTAAACCAATACTATCGTGGGTAAAAACATAAATTGGTCTTAGCTTCATTAATGCGGCGAGTCGGATTGATGGTCTCATATAATCAGAAAAAATAAGAAAGGTACCACAATAGGGAATTATACCTCCATAAATTGCAATGCCATTTACAATTCCTGCCATTGCGTGTTCTCTTATTCCAAAGTGAATATTTCTACCCGAATAATTATCAGCTGAGAACACACTTTGTCCGTTAATCAAAGTATTGTTTGATTCAGAAAGATCTGCCGAACCGCTAATTAGCGTTGGAAGTTTTGATGAAATTGCGTTTAATACTTTTCCCGAGGCATTACGTGTTGCTAATTTCTCCGAGTACTTTTCAAAGGAAGGAAGAATATCAATCCAGTCACTGCCAAAATCATTATTGAAGTACTTTAATAACTTTTCTGCATCTGAAGGGTATTTTGTCTTATAAGTGTTAAATAAATTCTGCCACTCATTTTCATAATTTTTGAATCCATTTTTAAGCACGCTGAAGTGATCTGATACTTCTGAAGGAATATAAAAATATTTATCCTCAGGCCAGTCTAAATTTTTCTTTGTCAGCTTAACTTCTTCTTCACCAAGCGGAGATCCATGAGAGGAAGCAGAATCATGCTTGTTCGGGCTACCAAAACCAATGTGTGTTTTGGTAATAACTAAAGTTGGCTTACTTTTTTCTTTTTGTGCAGACTCTACAGCTTTATCAATCTGATTTAAATCATTAACGTCTTCAACATTCAGAACCTGCCAGCCATATGATTCAAATCTTTGCTTTATATTTTCTGAAAACGCCAGGCTTGTTTTTCCATCGATTGTGATTCCGTTATTATCATAAAAGAAAATTGATTTGCCAAGCTTTAAGTGTCCTGCAAGCGAAGCTGCTTCGTGCGAGATTCCTTCCATCAAATCGCCATCGCTGCAAATTCCATAAATGAAATGATCAATAATTTTTATATCATCCTTATTAAAAATTGATCCGAGATATTCCTGTGCAACCGCCATCCCGATTGCATTTGCAAAACCTTGTCCAAGTGGACCGGTAGTTGTTTCAACACCCGGAGCCAAACCAAACTCTGGATGACCAGCAGTTATACTTTTCCACTGCCTGAAATTTTTTATATCATCCAGAGAAATTTCATATCCGCAGAGATGAAGAATCGAATACAACAGCATACTTCCATGACCTGCAGAAAGAATAAATCTATCGCGGTTTATCCATTTAGGATTTGAAGGATTGTGCTTCATATATTTTGTGTAAAGGCGATAAGCAATTGTTGCACAACCCATCGGCATTCCGGGATGACCGGAGTTTGCTTTCTGAATTGCATCAATGGCTAGACAACGGATTGTATTAATCGATGATTGATGAATATCTTTTCCAGGCATTAATAACTCCTACGCTACAAGTGTTTGTTAGGATAAAGAAGGTGATTGAAACATCATAGCAATTAGAAATGTTCATTGCAGTTCAATGAAAATATGTTCAATCTTACATCAAAAATTACAGCTAATTTTGGGGAATAAAAAAACGAAAACAGCAGAAAAAGAATTATTTGAAAAAAGAAAAGAAGGAATGGCACACAGTTGAAAATAATTGTTTCACCTGTGTGCCTGTAATTGTTATTTATTGAAGTAAATGTATTTTTTTCTCAGCACAAATATCTCTTAATTTTTTTAGCCAAACAGTTACGCTGCATTCGCCAAGTGCTGCTTTTCTTAAAAGATAACCGTATGTACGTGATTGCCCTATTCCTCCGCCAATGCTTAATGGAATTTTATCACTCATAATCATTTTCTGAACTTACTAATAAACTCCTCAACTTCCGGTAAACCACCCTGAAAGATAAGATAACCATTGCTTGGTTCTCTCTCTGTAATTTCACCAGCAATTGGAGCGAGCATAATCTCTTTTAGCTTTGCAGGATCATCTGTTTGTCCAAGCGCCCAACCAAGCTTTACATAAGCAACTTCGGGCAGCATATTTGCGGCTGGAATAACACCGAGTTCCATCATATCTCTTCCTGTATCGTAAACGTACATCTGCACGTAACCCCACAAAGTTTGCACGGTCATATAAACTGCAACATTCTTTTCCTTTGCGCGTTTTAGTGCCGGATACATTGGCTTATTTACATGTCCCAGCCCGGTTCCTGCAATCACAATTCCTTTGTAACCATTATCTATTAGAGAATCAATAATATCAGGCTGCATATTGGGATAATAGTAAACGATGCTCACCTTCTCTTCAAATACCGGATTGATTATAACGTCTTTGTCTTTTCTTCTCCTCTTATAATCGTTGCGTAACGGAGTAATTTTTTCTCTGCTTACAGTTGCAATTGGAATGTCCCCTATAGTCCTGAATGTAGAACGATAGCTTGAGTGCATTTTTCTTACACGTGTTCCGCGGTGAAGAAGGGCGTAAATGTCGGATGTTGGACCAAACATACAAACCATAACTTCAGCGATATCGCTCTCCGCCGCAGTCTTGACAGAGTGAATTAAATTGAGCGCTGCATCAGAGGAAGGTCTGTCACTTGAACGCTGCGAACCAACCATAACAATTGGCACGGGAGAATTTTGAACCATAAAAGATAATGCTGCTGCGGTGTGATGCATTATGTCTGTGCCATGCCCGATCACAATACCCTGAACACCTTTTTCTATTTCTCTGCCAATAGCTTCAGCAACACCTTTCCAATGTTTTGGTCCAATGTTCTCACTAAATTCTCCGTAAAGTTTTTCAGTTTCAAGGTTGCAGTAATCTGCAAGTTCGGGAACTGAGCCATAAAGTTCACCCGGTGAGAAAGCAGGAATGACTGCACCTGTTCTATAATCAAGTCTGCTCGCGATTGTACCACCGGTACCAAGAAGTTTTACTCTTGGTTTTTTAGGATCGTAAGGAAATTCTTTTTCGGGAATTTTATAATGAGCTTCTTTTCTTCCAAGAATTTTAATTGATTGAATTCTTTTTGCAGCTATACCAATATTATAACCGACCGGAATTTTCAAAACAATATGATATTCGTCAGCAGTTTCTGATCTTGGAAGGATGAGACCTTTGAAGTCTCCATCTGCTGTACTTATTTCAACATCACTCCAGACAAGCGCGTTGAACCTTTGCAAGGTTTCTAAAGCTTGTCCCTTGTAACCTTTGTAATCGTTATTGTTTGACACTCTTGAAATCCTTCTGAAGGCTACTAACTCTCTGAGCAACCTTTTTTGCACTTATTCTTCCCCGAAGCTTTTTCATTAAAATTCCCATCATTATACTATCAGCTTTTTCTTTTTTAATAAACTTCATCTTATGCATCTGTTCTTCCACAAGTAAGATTTCTTTCTCAAGTTCTTTATCACTGATTGACTTTGGAATGATTTCTTCGACAAACATTCCAAGTTCAAGAGAATACTTTAACGCATTAAGAATAAAATCAGCAGTAAGCTTACCATCAGCATAAGCTTTGAGAATTGACGACATTATTTCTTCATCAATAAAATCATTGTTGAAATATCTTTTTTTTAATCGTTTAGGATATTGGATTAAAACGACCGCAGCAGTTACAGGATTTATCTTCCACTCAGTAAAAGCTTTTTTAAATAGCTCGGCATATTTTGAAATTGAAAGCTCATCAATTGTATCAGCAGGAACGCCGAGCTCTTTGTACCACGCTTGTCTTTTCCAGAATTGTTCCGGCATCCAGGATTTAATTTTATTAATCCTATCCGCTTCAATTTGTTTCGGAGGTAGATCAGTGTCGGGATACATTCTGTCTGCACCGGGTAGAATTCTCTCGAAACCATTTGTGCCATCGCTGAGCGCTTGCCTTGTTTCTGAAGGAATGCCAATCGTAGCTTCTTTTGCACGAATAATAATTTCATTAACGGCAGTTTGAATATCGTCATAACTTGCCCAGACAATTATCAGAGTATCGTCATCTGTGGCTTCAGCATACTTTTTTACTTTTTGCCAATCGGATGATGATAGAGTATCGGTTCTACTGTCGGAGTGAATCAGGTTCGGAATAGTTGATAAACAGGCAATAACTCTGACACGATCTGATATTTCTTTTGAAAAATAAGTGTCTGGTTGGGTCTGCCATCGTAAAAGTTCTTTGAATCCCTTAAGAACCACACAACTGATTTTGAGTTTACTTTCAACGGCATTTTTCAGTGGGACGTAGTGAGGTTTTTTAATAAGTGAAGTTATATCGTAATCTTCAGTTTTGAATGTTTCGTTAGTAATTCCTCTTTTTTTTAGCTCTTCCTTCAACTTCAGAAGATTCCATTGACGCATAGCTTCGTTATGTGTTAAGAGTGGAATCATACCAATCTTAGGGACACCTTTAATTTCAATTCGGGTTCCGCCTTCAACACTAACGTTTACATCCTGTCTTGCTGCACCAATTCCTCTCCTGACCTTGTGAGTGCTTCGTACAAGCTTAGCGCAAATCCAGCCAACCTCTGCAACTTCATAAGGAGTACGCATATCAGGACCTGTAACTGTTTCTATCAGCGGCATTCCAAGCCGATCGGTCAGATAAATTCTATTGTGAGAAAAATCAGAAACTTCCCTGCAGGAATCTTCTTCAATTGACATCTGAACAATTTTTACTTTCCTGTCTTTGAATGGTATCCATCCATCCACAGCATAAATTGCTGTACGTTGAAAACCCGTTGGAATACTTCCGTCCAAGTATTGTTTGCGGGCAATGTGAAGTTCATCAACTAACTTACAATTGTAAAGCATTCCCATTCCGAGAGCAATATCGAGTGCATCTTCGTTAATCAGGAAGGGCGGAGTATCATCCATTTCGTAAGTACAAACTGTGTTCCTGTTAATCCTGTATATTATTTCTTTCTTTGTTTTGAACTCCATCAACGCAGTGCCGTCATACACGCCTAATTCAGACAGAGTCGGTCTCATATGTCTTAGAATCTCAGCATCATAGTTTTCGCTGTATATACCTGCTGGACAACGGCAAAATAATTTTTTATCTGTTAATAGCTGTTGATGGATTTCTAGACCGGATTTAAAACCAACTGTGGAGTAGTCAGCTTCTGACATTTCACCAAAGGGTTTGAAGATAAAATCTTTCATAAGGTTTTTTAATTAAGCTCTATACAAAAAATTATTCCCGGCGGAAGACAGCAATTAACCGTACAGGATGCCGGGAATAATCAAACGACATAAAATATTGGGTGGGAATTAATATGATATGTCGCTTATTTCAATAATTTCTGCTTCAGGGTCATGCTCA
>JAPHUI010000145.1 GCA_026193755.1 Ignavibacteriaceae bacterium
ACTAGTCCGTATTTTTCCGGACCCAGAACCCGGACTAAATATGGTAATGTTATAAGCGGGAATAAATAATTTGTTAATTGAAGAACTGAAAGTGAAGTAAAGTTTTTAACTAAAGTTTTATACGGTTTTATTTTCTTTTTTATCTCCAGCAAGAAGCATTGCTCAGATTATGAGTATTACTTTTTCCCAAGCCAAAGTTCCGGATTTTGTTTATCCCTTCCCTGCCAGATTTCAAAATGTAAAACATAACCATCCAAACCTTCATCAACAACGTCTAGAACAAAATTGAATTTAACTTTGTCGCCCTCTTTAACAAATATTTCTGACAGATGACTATAAACTGTTCTGTAACCATCTTTATGAGAAATAATTACAACATTTCCATAACCCGGTAGCCAATCAAGTGCAGCAACGACACCTTCACCAACACAGTGCACGTTTTTATCTTTATAAGCTTTTATATCAACACCATAATTCAAAGTAACAGTATTAAGAGTTTTATTTTTATTCTCGCCAAACTTTCTAATAATTTTTCCTTTATATAATGGCCAGATCATTTTGCCTTTTAACTCTGCAAACGAAGAAAAAGTTGAAGTATTGAGATCGTAATCAAACTCAGTATTTTCTGTTTTTATTTTATTTTTCTGATCAGAGGAATTTTCGGAGGAAGCAATCAGTTCTTTTTGTTTTAGCTCAAGTTCTTTTTTTCTTTTTTCCTCCTCTTCAATGAGCCTGGCAATCAGATTTTCTGTTTTTTTCTGGGCTTCCTTTTTGGCACTGATTAGTTTCTGTAATTCAGTTTTGTTCTTTTTAATAGATTTGAGAATCCTCTTTTTTTCATTCAGCTTTGCTGTCAATATTTTTTTCCCATCATCTTTTGATTTAGCAAGTACGAGCTTTTCATTCTTCTCCTTATCAAGAAGTAATTTTGTCCCCGCTAATTCACTTTTTTTATCATTCAACTTGATTAAATCTTTTTCTCTTTGCTGTGAAAAAACCTGCAGATAGTATGTGCGCATCAGTGCCTGTTGAAGCGATTCAGAGTCGATAAGGCTTTCAAGCTCGTTGTAACGTCCCTTTTTATAAACTGCGGTTACATATTTTGCATAGTTATCCTTTAAACTAGTAATCTCAGATTCAATCACAGTAATTTTCTTTTCGATTTGTACTATCTCATTTTCTTTATCTTTGATTTCAATGCGAAGTTCACCAAGGATTTTGTTTATAAGATAATTTTGCTTGTTCAAATTTTCAATTGATTCAAATGACTTTCTCTCGTTAGTTGACTTGGAAGCTAAATCCTGTTCGAGATTTTCTATATCTGTTTTTATAGAGGCAAGTTCTGATTCTTTTTGTTGGATATCCCCTGTTTGCGGAAAGCAATTAATTACGAAAACAAAAAAAAGTATTAAATATTTAGTTCCAACTACCATTCTATAATTTTGGCATCATCCGGTAATTCAAATTTTACTCTAAGACCTTTATCATTAGTGGAGATATCTTTATAATTTATTTTAATCTTTTGGTTTTTTACTTTGTTCATTACTTCAATCTTGAAGGGAAATGCTACATTCTCTATCAGTTCAAAATCAGAATAATTACCTTCAATATTTATTTTGTCATCGTCAGATTTAAGAGTGAAGTTTGTAATACCAAGTTCACGTATATCAACCCTGTAGACCCAAGTCAACTGGCGTTCTTCGTCCAAATAAGTTAAAACGTACTTCTCCCCTTCTATGGAGTAATTGCTTGGCTCTTTGTACAGATTCGAAGTTAAATTGACAGATCCAACAAAGGCGTCAAGAAGCTCTGAGAATGATAGATTTATCTTGAATATGTTCTGTAAAATATCATCATTTACATTACCGCGGTAAGCTGTATTATGCAAAACATCGTAGAAAACATAATTTTCCTTAGTAACCAATGCCTGAGCCAGCTCGATGCCAAATGGGCCAAGAACAGAAAAATAGATGGAATCTGGTTTTTGCATAACTACCTGAAAGCTTGCACCATCATTGAATTGCTCTGATTGAATTTCAAATGTACCAACACCTTCAAAATTTTTAATCTTTCTTC
>JAPHUI010000162.1 GCA_026193755.1 Ignavibacteriaceae bacterium
AAAATACGCAACCCTTATGAAAGGTGGGTTAGAAATTATTAGTTCCGAGGGTCAAGGTACAACCGTGGTATTAACTTTCCCAAGCTTTAAAGAGTAATTTCAACAGTCGATTATCTCCGCTTAATTTTACTTCCATCCTCACATTTAATTATTGCATTTATTTTTACGAGTACGGTAATTTTTACATAAATATGAATTTTTATACAAACCAAAATTAACAGATAATATTTACCTGTTAGATTATAATTCCAAATTCTTTTTACTTGATAAGCTTTGATAAACATAATTTTAATTTATATTTAACTACGTTATTAAAACCCTCTTTTTGACTATAATTCAAATTTTCTTACTCTCTAATTCCACTTTTCATATGAGTACAATAAATAACTTTAGTTAATCTTCTTCTTGAATGATGTGTATCGAAAAGTGGCACTGAATATGTTAATTATCTACGGTTGAGTCAATAAAATAACTTTTTTGGAGCTAGAAAATGGAAATTGGAAAGATTGCATTTTTAGAAACATATACATCAGAAGATAATGGTGGTATTATTGGAGCAATCCTAGTCACGGATGCTGAAACCAAACCATTGGAATTCAGGGTAACTTCTCCTATAAAACCCACTGGATTTCAGAAAACGCTGTACGGTGATGTTCTGCTTGAACATATTTTAGTCGAATTAATATCTGTCCCTCTGCTTAACGCAATCAATGAACACGTTGATTTAATTTTAGTGAAAGATCCATTTTTCTTAGGAGCAAATAATAAACAGGGAATAAGAGTAATTAGAGTGTTTAATGAATCAGATGGTAAATCGCGTGCAAGCTCTAAAGCCGAAGAACTTGCTTTTGCTGGTTCTTCATCAGGGAAAATGATGGTAGAAACTACCAAAAAATTTGAAACCGAGTTAGCTCCAATAAAAGACCAACTTAATAAATTGGCTGAACACCGTAATCTGCTTGAACCTTTTGAAAGATTAAAACTTGCTTGTGAGCAAGTGCAGCAGCAAAAATCTATTGAATAATTTAAATGATCCGAAAGGTACGATCCAAAGTTGCCTCCTCAATATCTAAAATTGAAGAGGTAGATGATTTCTGTTTTTCCAATTGGTTAAAAAAGCCCTCAGTAGACCAACAACCTGTTGAGTCAATATTATCCCGTCTCGAAAATACACCTGACATTATTTTAGATTTTATTGTTCCGGAAAATTCAATCAATGAGTTTGGTTTTATTGAACCTGATGTAACTGATGAATTAAAGAATTGTTCTTTTCCACGTGTGAGGAGCAACGCTATTTTTTTTATGATTCCGGACGCAATCGATAATGGGATTAATTACCCTGATGTTGAATTAAGACCGTTAGGTTTTTCTGCCAGGACGTTAGAGTTTTTAATCAATGCCCCTGCACAAAAAAATGTAAAAGTTCAATTCGATCATTTAAAGCCAATCGAATATAACTGTACACTGGATATTCCGGCAATTTTTAATTATTTAGAAGATATGGTTCCGGAAATCTATAACATAGATTTGCTGGAATTTGAGGACTTAATAACCTCAGCCAAGAGAATAAAAGTAAATAACATTAAACTTGACTCTTTTCAAAAAGTTAAAATTGGAAAGTCAGCTCTGCCCGGACTTCCCAAACTAAAGAAAATATATAAAGTCAAAATACCATCTATCGGGAATTATAAATCTAATCAGCAAAAAATATCCCTTTCTTCTTTCACTCAGCCCTCGATATCTGATTCTTATACCGTACAACTTTCAAAGGTAAAAAACTGGTTTGCAAAGTTTCAAATTCCAAAAACTGATGAGTTCATGCTTTACAGTTTAAAAGAAGAAAAATTATCAATCGGTGATGCAGAAAAAAGCAAAGTATTAAAAGTAAATGAATATTTAAGAGAACAGTTAAAGTTAATCTTAAGTAGTGTTAAAAAAGTTGATTGGGAAAAGATTAGTTTTCTACAAATTAAACTGCAACAATTTGAAGAAGCTGGTGCAAAGTTCCTGGTAGAAAACGATTATGCTTTGTTACAAGACGAATTAGGAATCGATACGCAGAAGGAAGTTGTTGCTGCTTTAAAAATAATGTTCGGGCATAGACTAATAAAATCTGCTTTAATAATTAGTTCAAACTATAAGTTGGGAAATCCGGATTACAGCAAACGACTTAATATTGAAATGGGGTGGAGCGATAAGTTAGGTAAATATTGCCCCGAATTATCTTGTACTGTCCTAGACGGAAATACCGATGAAAGAATTGGAATCTGGAATAAATTTAATTCAATTAATATTGTTGATATTGATACTGCAATAAATGATTTTAACTTTAAGATACTCAATGAAGAAAAGTTAAATAAGTTTGATTGTATAATTCTCGACGATGCGCATTTATTCATGTCCCGGGAAGAAAAAGGAAAAGACTTTGTGTCCTCAATAAAACCAAAAATTTTGTGGACTACTTCCTCTGTCCTCGATAAAAATCTTAATAACGATTTAAACAGCTGGTTGAGTCCATCAGTCAGTATTGAAAAGTTTCAGATCCGTAGTAAAGAATCTGTTAGTGAAGATTTACCTAAATTTATATTAAATGAAGTTTGGTTTGAAGCTGATGATGATCAGCTTAGTGAGTTTAAAGTTACTATGGTTGATTGTAAAAAAGAATTAAGACGTGTACTTGAGTCGGGTAATCCATTAAGATTTACGGCGAATATTTTTACTCAGTTACACCGATTAAATCAGGTAGGTAATTTTGCACCCGGTAAATCTAAAAGTCCCAAGACTGAATTTCTTTTAGAACAGATAAAGACATTAAGAGAAAATGGTAAAAAAGCTCTCATCCTTTCTCAATACGATAGACTTGGTACAAAGAAAATTGCTGAGCTATTCACTAAGAATGGGATAGAACATATATCAGTTCCCGGTAGTTCATCAGCCCAGGAACTTAAAAAGGCTATCTCTTTATTTGAATCCAACAAAGAAATGGTAGCATTTATTTCTGATACAAAGCCTTCTAAGTTAAAATTTTTAGATTTAAATATTCCCTATGTAATAAAATTTGATCAGTGGTGGAATCCAATAAACAATTGGGAGGTTGAGGATATGTTAACCTCTCGTGGAGAAGGATCTGCATTTAAGGAGAGCGTAAATATATATAACTATTACTCGTTAGGCACTGTTGACCAAAAAGTTAGAGAGTTGTTATTCAATAATGATCTGCTCAATAAAAATGTATTCGAACTAATGCATTCAAAAATGTATGAGGAATTAATTTCTGTGGATGAATGGTTAAAAATATTTGATGTACCGACCAGTGGTCAAGATAATGACAAATTATCCCCCGAAACCGTTCAGGAAAACTTAAAAAAAATAACGCATGATAATTTTCGTACAATGCTTACTAAGTTTTTCTCCAGGCTTGGTTATGATAATTTAGAAATCCTTGACGTGCCAAATTCCAATTCTTTTAACATTGTTGGAAATGCTAAACGGAATAACAATACTTTCAGACTTGTGGCAAGAGTAATTTCGGAAGGAAAGCTTTCTAAACAAACTTTGGAAGAATTTTTGACAGAAACATCATCATCGACTAATGATAAAGTATTTATGATTACTAAGGGTAAATTACCCACGGTGAATGAGAGCATTTTACGTGAAAACGTAACGTTAGTAGATGGCCTATTGCTCTCAAAGTACCTTTTAAGATTTGGAATTGTAGTTACTCAAAATGAATAAGCTTAAAAGTCCCAACTACAATTCTTAATTAAAAACTTAGTTGAAAAAAAATTAAAATTTCTCATCGTATTTTGTAAAGAGTTCTTCACCAAGATCCCAGGCTTCTTTTACAATAGCATCCTGCTGTTCAATACAATACTTTGTTAAAAATTCTTTTGCTTTCTCCCTGTCATCAGCCCAAAGAGAGAGTGCTTCATCTTCAATTTCTTTTTGCTTAGCGAAAAGTTTTGCCTGCCACGGATCCCAAACTGCTCTTACATCGTGACGCATATCTCCCCATCTTTGTGCAGCAATTGTTCCCAAAAAATTGAAAGCCCACCAGGCTGATTGCCTTGAAAAACCGGTTACTCTTCCGTCTGTTGAAGAAGTTCCATGAACTCTGGTTATTCCTGCATAAAAAGGAGCATAAATTGAAGTTGCAACATTATCCCAGGCAATCCAGGCTAAACCTCCGATTTCATTCGGCAGCCAGCTTCTGCATTGGATAATTGTTGCATACATTGTATACCATCTCGCTAAAGTTCTTTCACCAAGCCAACCCCAACCGCCATTTATTTTAAAGAGCTTATTCATATCGTAAGGCATAAATGGATTTGCAAGCGGTGAGATTACTGTTTTTCCGCTGTCATCTGTTACAGTAAGATTTTTTGTCATATCGAAATCGGTTCCTTCATAATAATCAGAAAAAATCTGAACCATTTTTTGAAGTGTAACTAATGTATCTGGTTTTACTGAGAAAGGATAATTTTCAGAATTTGGATCAAACTTTTGTGAAGGAGCAATAAGATCAAACACACGCCATTCTCTTCTTCTCGCAGCAATAGAATTTCTGTCTGCATAAGCGTAGCAGAATTCGAAAGAACCTTTTGCCGGGTCCCACCATCCGTTTTGCTGAGCAACTTCAAAAACATTTTCTGAGTACATAAAATAATCTGGATTGTTTACATCAATTTGTCTAATTCTGCTTCCGTTTGCTCCTACAAATACTTCTCCATCAGGAACTCTTTGTGCTACCCAGATTGCGCCAAGCTTATCTTTTCCAGGTCCAAGTATTTCAATTACCCAGGCTTCATTGGGATCTACTATTGTGAGCATTTCGCCATCGTCAATCCAACCATATTCTTTCAATAATTCACCGGCAACCTCTATTGCTTCTCTTGCAGTCTTTCCTCTTTCAAGCATAAGCTGGCAAAGCCGCGGACAATCAAATAAACCTTTATCTGATTTTAATTCTTCTCTTCCACCAAAAGTTGTCTCTCCAATTGCAACCTGCTGATCATTTAAACAGGGATAAGCTGTGTTGATATAACCATATGTATAATCTATTTGCGGAATATTTCCCGTTGGCACATCCTTGTATGATGGCATTTTTTGCGTATCATCGTTTCCGCGTTTATAAAGTGTAACTAATTCACCTCTTTCGTGCTGTATTGCAGGGACAATCGTAAGATTGCTTCTCGTTCGGTGACTGTCATCAGTGTGTGATGTCATCACAGAACCATCAAAGCTGGCTAGCTTTCCAACAGCTACTGTAGTGCAGCCATCAGGATAACCATTTATCCAATCGGATTTATCATCTTTATTTAATTGTTGAGTTTGTGCAATGGTAACTGATATGAAAAAAATGAAAATGATTATTGAATATTTACGCAGCATACGTTCTACCTCTGTTTTAGATTAGCGGATTATTTTGGTTGGAAATATAAAAATGTTGGTATGAATAATAAAAAATCTTTTTAGTGCGTCTTGGCGCAGAGTCTGTATAAATACTGTCATCCCGAATTTATTTCGGGATCTACTATTTGTGACTAAGATTCTGAACCAAGTTCAGAAAGACATTTTTTATTTCAACAATATCATCCCTGCCTGTCGGCAGGCAAGTTCTTCGTGCTTCATCATTTCAGTAAAATCATTTTCTTCACTTCTGTAAATTCTCCTGCATTTAACTGATAAAAATAAATTCCACTTGGCAGATTTGTTGCGTTAAATTCTACTTCATATTCTCCGGCAGGTTTTTCTTCGTTAACGAGTGTTGCAATTTCTCTTCCTAATAAATCATATACTTTTAGTGTTACAAATTGCCTACTGCCTATTGCATACTGCAGACTGGTCGTTGGATTAAACGGGTTGGGGTAGTTTTGTAAAAGAGAAAAATCGCTAGGAGTATTTGGATTTGTAGATTCTACATTTACAATTATATAGTATATGCTAATGCTATGAGTTATGATAGCAATTTTAAATCCATCCGGATTGTCTACAAGTATTGGAGTGTCTCCCGGTTCCCAATTTGTCCCGTTCCATAATTCAGCATTACAACTTTCAAAATAATTCCAGATATATGTGTAAACTCTTTTTATGTCATTTACCCAAGCATTACCATTCCAAATTTCTTCTAGTTGCTGAATCTGGTTTCCGAGCTCGTCATTGATAATGTTTAACTTAAAAGAATTCTGAAATTGATTACCTGTCCAGAGTTGTGCAATAGCGTAATTCAGAAATGTAGTTAAAGAGTCGTAATAAAATGAGGTTCTGGAATAATTCTGCCATTTATTCCCATCCCAATTTTGAGATAGTAGTGAGTCCCTTCTGTTTTCCGTGGAATAATAATTATAAAGCATACTCGAATTTGTCCATTGATTGTTCTGCCATAATTCTGTCAATGAAGTGATTTCATTGCCCGCTTGATCATATTTGTAAGTTGATCTTGCATCATTTCCCCAACTACCCGTAACATACCATTGAATCGTTGATAAAATAAGTTTATCGTCCAGGTTATACTCATAGAGGATTTGATTTAGACTATCCCATTCAGCATTATACCAATCGAAATATATTTCTCTGATCAAATTATAATGAGTATCATAGAAATATTCTTCCTTAAAATCTATCTGCCAATTGCCATTTATATCATTAAAGAATTTTGTCCATTCAACAATCTTATCATCAATATTGTATTCAAATAGAAATTTGAGCTTACCACCGGTCACAGATTCAGAAATCAGACTATCTATAAGATAGTATTCACTAACCGCTTGCTCTTCATTTGAATAATTTGAGATTTTAGTTAATTTTTGTCTTAACCATTGAGTTGGTTCATAATTTGTTTGTAATGAAAACGGAGTCAATGATATATTTTCATTATGAATTAAGTATTCATTTTGTGCAAACAAAGTAATTGTAAGAATAAAAACCAGGAGAGATATTTTAAGGGCTCGCATAATTTTACCTCAATAAAACTAAACTTAATTGAAACTTAGGGAAATAAAATGAGAAAGGGCAGTCAAAAATATCATAACATTAACTTCATAATAAGCTACATTGTTAACCCTCAAATCAAAAAAAATATTTATATTTGGCTTCAATTTTTATAAAAAATATCAACGAATGCAGAATATTTCTATTAATAAATTAAAAGAGTACGTTGGCAAGGAAGTTACACTTCGCGGCTGGCTCTTCAATAAACGTTCAAGTGGTAAAATCAGGTTTTTAATATTAAGAGACGGAACCGGATATGTACAGTGTGTTTTCTTCAGAGGAAATATTTCTGAGGAAGAATTTGAATTGGCAGATAAAATTGGACAGGAATCATCAATTGAAGTTACAGGGAAAGTAAAAGAAGATCACAGACAGGTTGGGGGATTTGAGATTGACGCAACGGGATTAAAAGTAATACAAGATGCTAAGGATTATCCAATTTCTCCCAAGGAACACGGACCTGAATTTCTGCTCGATAATCGTCATCTCTGGCTTCGTTCAAAAAGACAGGTTGCAATTCTTAGAATTCGTCATAGAATAATAAAAGCAATTAGAGATTTTTTTGATGATCGTGATTTTGTTTTAATGGATCCTCCAATTCTTACTCCAAATGCTGTTGAAGGAACATCAACATTATTTGAAACTCCATATTTCGATCTTGGCAATGCTTACTTAACTCAATCAGGACAGCTTTATGCAGAAGCCGGAGCAATGGCGCACGGAAAGGTTTATACATTTGGTCCGACTTTCAGAGCTGAGAAATCAAAAACGAAAAGACATCTCACCGAATTCTGGATGTGCGAGCCCGAAGTTGCGTTCGCAGATCTGAATGACGATATGAATCTTGCTGAAGAAATGCTCGAGTATATTGTTCAAACAGTACTGAAGGAGAGAGCAGAAGAACTTAAAATACTTGAGCGTGATACTTCAAAATT
>JAPHUI010000237.1 GCA_026193755.1 Ignavibacteriaceae bacterium
GATGATCAACAGTAACAGCATTGTGATTTAAAGCGACATCTAATCCACCAATTGAGTTAAACTGTTCTGTATGAAGCTTAAGTTTTAAACCGGATTGTTTAGCGACGGTGAATATCTGATCGATCTCCTCAGCAGAAAAAGCTGTGGCTTCACAGAAACCATCACAAAACTCAGCCAGATTTTGTTCAGCAAAATGTGGTATCATTTTGTCTATAATTGCATCCACGTAAGCCTGATGATCTTCCTTGAACTCTATCGGGTAAGTATGCGCACCTAAAAAAGTTGGAACAATTTCAATCGGGTAGATTTCATTCAGAAAATTAATTACTTGCAGGAGTTTTCTTTCATTTTCAAAATTCAATCCGTATCCACTTTTAATTTCCAGAGTTGTAATTCCCTGCGATATGAAATTCTCAATTCTTGGCTTTATAATATTCACGAGCTCTTCAAAACTTGCAGAACGAACAGCTGAAACCGTTGTATTAATTCCACCACCACTTTTTGCAATCTCCTCATAGCTAACACCACTCAGTTTTTGCCTGAAATCGTCTGCACGCGAACCTGCAAATGCTGTATGTGTATGGCATTCAATAAAACCCGGTAGAACAGTTTTACCTGTTACGTCAATTATTTTATCAATACTATTTTTATTTACTGATGAATTTGGGATTATATCTTTTATCAAATCATCTTCAAAAAAAATGGAATGTTCAAAGAGCTGACCGATATCAGAAAGCTCTTTTCCTCTTTTACAGTTTTTTCCACCTGTGTTGACAGTAATTATGCAGGCGGGATTGAATAGAAGAGTTTTCATTATTCGAATAAATTGACGGTATCCTGAACTACTTTTGCTTCAGTATAACCAAGCTGGTTCAACTTGAATTTGAAATCATTCGCTTCAGATTTTGAAGTGAAATCTCCTGCTTTCACTTTGTAGAAAGGTGGTTCGAAAGTAACATAAACTTCTTTTCTTGCTGTTTTTTCATAAATCTCTGCGCGAACACGATTTGCTTCCTCAATATCATCTGTTGATAGTACCTGCACCCGGTAACCATCTGTAGTACCAATTATTTTTCTTTCAAGTACAGAAGAAGTATCAACATATCCATACCAAACGTCCGGAGGAAGTTTGTCTTCTGTAAGAGGTGGAGCCTCAATGTTAATTTCAGTTTGATATGGAGTTATATCAAAGTCTTCATCTATTTCTTTATTTGTTTCTTTCGAAGTTTCGGTCTCTGATTTCTTTTCTTCATTTTTTTCATAGCGTGAACCTGTTGATGCGCTGCAACCGATCAAGAATACTGTAAGAAAGGTATAGATAATAAATGGCTTCACTTTTAACTACGAAATTTGTTTTAATTGAATTATAATATATCACTATATTTTTTTTTGTTAAAGATGATAATTACCTCTCAGACTGATTATATGGAACTTGTTGCTATTTAATACAAAGTAATTGCTTTTGCTAAAAATAGCCCATTTTAGTAAATTTGTATCATTCATTCCAAAAAATTCAAAGAAAATGTCAACAAAAAGATTAAAAATTTTATTTGTCACTTCTGAGGTTGTTCCATTTGTTAAAACCGGTGGTCTTGCGGATGTATCGGCTGCATTACCTCAAACTTTGGCAGAACTGGGACATGAAGTCAGAATAGTTGTTCCAAAATATGGAGCGGTTGACGACAGGAAATTTAAAATTCACGAAGTTGTGCGGTTAAAGGATATCAAAATTGATATAGCAGGAAAAGAAGTTATATTTTCATTGAAATCATGTTTTCTACCCGGTCAAAAGATTAGAGTCCAAATTTATTTTCTTGATAATCAGGAATACTTTGGAAGCAGAAACAGCCTCTATGGCGATCCAATGACAGGCAAAGATTATCCTGATAATGATGAAAGATTTATAATTCTGAACCGGGCAGTATTTGAGTTAATAATTAAACTTGGCTGGATTCCTGATATAATTCATTGTAACGATTGGCAGTGCGGTTTAATCCCAGCTTATCTAAAAACCGTTTATAGCAATGAAGAGAATTTTGACAAGTTTAAAACTTTATTCACTATTCATAATCTTGCATATCAGGGTGAATTTTCAAAATCATCTTTTAAGAAAACAGGTTTACCGGAGAAGCTTAGTTCACCTAAGGGAATTCTGCATAAAGGGAAATTAAACTTTATGAAGAGTGGTTTAATATATGCTGATGCAATAAACACAGTTAGTAAAACGTATGCTAATGAAATAAGAACTGATTCAGTGATTGGCAGTGGTTTAAAGGATGTTTTATCTAAACGTAAAGATAACCTGTATGGAATAGTAAATGGAATTGATACTAAGGTCTGGAATCCTGATAGAGATAAACATCTACCGAAAAAATATAGTATTAAGAATGTTGAACAGAAGGCAGTTAATAAACAGGCACTTGCTGAAAAATTTGGATTTGAATTTGATGAAGACACGCCAATCATTGGATTAATTTCAAGATTATATGACTCTAAAGGAATAGATCTCATTGACAAAATACTTCCGCAGATTTTAAAGCTTGACGTACAAATGATAGTACTGGGAACAGGAGAAAAAAAGTATCATTCATTTTTTGAACAAATGGCAAAAAAACACAGCGATAAGTTTGCCTGCTATCTCGGCTTCAATGATGACCTTGCTCACTTAATCGAGGGTGGTGCCGATATTCTTCTTATGCCATCTAAATATGAACCTTGTGGTCTGAATCAAATGTATAGTTTAAATTATGGAACAATACCAGTGGTTAGGGAAACAGGTGGACTTGCAGATACAGTTAAAAAGTTCAATGAAAAAACTAAAGAAGGAACAGGATTTGTATTTAAAAAATATAATGCGAATGAGTTACTCGTCGAAATAAAACGAGCGTTAAAAGTTTACAAAGATAAAGATACCTGGAATAAAATTGTTAAAGCAGGTATGAAAGAAGATTTTAGCTGGAATTCTTCCGCTAAGAAATATATCGATCTCTATAAGACAATTCTTAATGAAAATTAATGTCCAACCATGCCATCTTTCTTGACAGAGACGGAACTTTAAACGAAGACCCTGGTTACATTAGC
>JAPHUI010000432.1 GCA_026193755.1 Ignavibacteriaceae bacterium
ATAATCATCTTTGTCGTTGGTGGTTATATTTTCTACCATACACTCACTGCATCGCTACCAGTTTATGAAGGTGAACTAACTGCACCCTCTTTAAAGCAAGAAGTGAATATCTATTTTGATAGCCTGGCTGTTCCTTACATTCTTGCTGAAAATGATGATGATGTTGCATTCGCTCTCGGTTATCTTCATGCAAGTGAAAGAATGTTCTCGATGGATTTGATTCGCCGTGCTGGTGAGGGAAGGTTGAGTGAAATTTTTGGTGAAGAAACTGTTCCTTTTGACAAAATGTTCAGAACTGTTGGTATCTACAGGACTGCAATGATGATAAAAAATAAAATGCATCCTGAAACCTTAAAACTTTTAGAAGACTATTCTCGTGGCGTTAATTTTTATTTGAAGGAAAAGAAAAACAAGTATCCTATTGAATTCGACGTGCTTGGCTACCAGCCTGAAGAGTGGAAACCAGAGCACAGCATAATTATAATCAGAATGATGGCGTGGGAACTGAATCTTGGGTGGTGGACAGATTTAACTTTTACAGAATTAGTTCAGAAACTTGGAGAGGAAAAAGTAAAAGAAATACTTCCTGATTATCCGCAGAATGCACCCACTATAATCCCTACAGAAATAAAAAAGTTCGCACAGGTTAACAGTAACTTTATTGAGACCGATAAAGCTTTCAGGAAATTTATTGGGATGACCGGGACACATCTCGGTTCAAACAATTGGGTTGTTAATTCACAAATGTCTGCTTCCGGTAAACCGATCATCGCTAACGATCCGCATCTTGCTTACAGGGCACCGGGAATTTGGTACGCAGCTGTAATCAAATCTCCATCGTGGAATGCTGCAGGAGTTACTCTGCCGGGAGTGCCGGGAATTGTAATTGGGAAAAATGATAACATATCCTGGACTTTAACAAACATAATGACCGACGAAACAGATTTTTACTTTGAAACTCTGGATTCTTCACGGACAAAATATAAACTGGATGACAATTGGAAAGATTTAGAAATACTCAGAGATACAATTAAAGTCAGAAATTCAGTTGGAGTACCGATTGAAGTAAAGAGCACTCACCGGGGACCATTAATTTCAAATATTCATCCATATAATTTTATTTTCAATAAGGAAGAAATTACTTATCCGCCAATAAGTATGCATTGGTTAGGAAATGATTTTAGTGATGAAATGGATGCCTTCTTAAAAATAAATAAAGCAAAAAACTGGAATGAATTTAAATCTGGGGTTGAGGAATTTAACATTCCCGGACAAAATTTTGTATATGGCGATAAAGACGGAAATATCGGCTATCTATTTGGAGGTGCTCTTCCTATCCGATCGGATAATGCTTCTACTTTTTTGTTTGATGGCTCAACATCTAAAAGTGATTGGAAAGGATTTGTACCTAGAAATGAACTTCCTTATCTATTTAATCCACCTGCTAACTACATTGCCACTGCAAACAACAAAGTAATTAAAGATTTCAAGTATCATATAACAAATCTCTGGGAACCTTCTTCACGCATTGAAAGAATAACCGAATTGCTTCAGGCAAAAGAAAAGCACTCTGATGCAGATTACATGAAATACCAATCTGATATTCAATCACCTTACGCAAGAAAGATTATTCCGTACATTTTTTCCGCTTTTCAAAATGTAGATATTAAAGATGAAAATCTTCAGGAATCGCTTAAGCTTTTCAGAGAATGGTCTTCATTTGGTTATGCGATGAATAAATATCTTCAGACACCTGCTATTTTCCTTACTTTCTTTGATAAGCTGATGAAGAACATTTATCTGGATGAAATGGGCGAAGATCTGTATAATCAATATATTTTTCTTGCAAATATTCCTTACAGAAATGTTATTGAGCTTTTAGAAAAGCCAAATTCAGTTTGGTTTGATGATGTAAACACAAAGGAAATTGAAACACGTGATGATATTATAAGAAAGAGCTTGACAGATGCGCTTGATGAACTTGAAACAACGGTGAGCAGGGAAGTTAAAGACTGGCAGTGGGGAAGAATTCACAAGGTAACATTCAAACATGCTTTCAGTGGTGTTTCCTGGATACTTGATGAAGTTATTAATATTGGTCCCTATGAAGTAAGCGGTGATGGCACAACAATTTTTAATACAGAATACCCTTTTTATGAGAGTATAGAAAAGTATCCATTGTTCCGTCACGATCCGTTTGAGTGCGAGCTCGGTCCGTCGATGAGATTCATTTATGATTTTGCTAAACCTGATGAATTCTATCTTATTTTAACAACCGGACAATCAGGAAATATTTTCAGCGATAATTATAGCGATATGACAAATCTCTTTCTGAAGGGGAAGTATATGAAATTAAAAACCGATGATAAATCTATTGAAGTGCAGCAGAATTCCTTGCTGAGAATACTCCCAAATAATTAACTGCATATCAATCTATAATTATTATTAACTTTGTCTATATTTGTAGCAAATGATTTGTTTAACAACAAGAGAATAAATGAAAGTAATTGATCACCTTGAAAAAGCAAAAGAGCCGCTTATAAGTTTCGAGCTTATTCCTCCAAAACGTGGAGGGGATATTACTGATGTTTTAAATGTTATTGATAATATTATAAAATTTAAACCACCGTTTATTGATATAACCAGCCATTCTGCAGAAGTAATCTATGAGGAAACTTCTGAGGGAATCAAAAAGAAAGTTAAAAGAAAGAGACCCGGAACACTTGGCATCTGTGCGCTTATCCAGAATAAATATAATGTTGATGCAGTCCCTCACATTCTCGTGAAAGGTTTTACGCGTGAAGAAACTGAAGACTTTATGATTGAACTGAATTATCTGGGTATTGATAACGTGCTCGCTGTAAGGGGCGATGACAGCGGTTATGAAAAACCAATTCCAATTGGCAGAAGTGCCAACCGAAGTTCTGTTGAACTTGTTGAACAGATAATGAGAATGAATAAAGGAATTTATCTGGAAGATTCATTACTTGATGCCAGACCAACTAAATTTTGCGTGGGTGTTGGCGGCTATCCTGAAAAACATTTCGAAGCTCCAAATCTGAAAGCTGATATAAAATTTGCCAAGCAGAAAGTCGATGCTGGGGCGGATTATATAGTAACACAGATGTTTTACGATAATAAATTTTATTTTGAATACGTTGATAAGTGTAAAGAGCTAGGTATAAATGTTCCGATCATTCCCGGTCTAAAAATACTGACTTCCAGGGCTCAGCTTCATTCTATTCCAAAAGATTTTCA
>JAPHUI010000099.1 GCA_026193755.1 Ignavibacteriaceae bacterium
CTTTCCAACCAGTTTTTTCTTTTTATCACTTTCTTTTTTAATGGAAATGATAAGCAGAATAATTGAAATTAAAATCGGCAGGTAGTAGAAGAATCCGAACAAATCCCCCAACGGATAATTGTAAGTTGCATACAACACAGTGCAGCTAGTTACGGCAAACTGAGGAATACCAAAAGTGTAAAAGATTGAAAAAAATATTGCCGGAATGAAGATTAACCAATTTGTTAAACTAAGCCGCCTAAGGCGAGTCTCACCAAGGGCGGGAGTAAGATTACGAGTAAGAGTAAGAACTAGAATCAGATTTAATGGAGGAAGAAAAGAAATTATCACAAAAGCGAGATAAGGAAAAAATGAACTTTGCAATTCAACCTGGCACATCAGGAATTCCATCGTCTGGTAAGATGCAAGCAAAGCAATCATCATTATTGCTATTTTATTGAGCTTGTTCTTTTCAGCAAAAACAAAAAGATTAAATAAAAGAAGAAACTCAATACAGGTTAATAATAGAGATACTATTCCGTTCCAGTTCATAAATTTTTAAGCTAGTAGCACAGATTATTAATCTGTGCTACTAAAATAATGTGCTAAGCTTTTGGTCCTATCATCTTTTCGGGTCTCACAACCTCATCAAATTTTTCTGCTGTCAGTAAACCGAGTTCAACAACAGCTTCCTTAAGAGTTTTATTTTCTGCGTGAGCTTTTTTTGCAACTTTTGCAGCATTATCATAACCGATGTGAGGATTTAAAGCAGTAACAAGCATTAATGAATTATCAAGATGCTTTTTGATATTTGCTTTGTTAGCTTCGATTCCTACGACACAATTATCAGTAAAGCTTTCGCAGGCATCAGAAATTAATCTTATTGAATTTAGCACGTTAAAAATTATTACAGGTTTGAAAACATTTAATTCAAAATGTCCGGTAGCGCCTCCAAAATTAACTGCAATATCATTTCCAAAAACCTGTGCACAAACCATCGTCATTGCTTCGCTTTGAGTTGGATTTACCTTTCCGGGCATTATCGAAGAACCAGGTTCATTTGCCGGTAGATTTAGTTCACCTAAACCGCAGCGTGGACCTGAACCAAGAAACCGGATATCGTTTGCAATCTTCATTAATGAAGCAGCAAGAGTTTTTAATACTCCGCTTAACTCAACCATTGCATCGTGTCCTGCGAGTGCTTCAAATTTATTTCTGGCAGTTACAAATTTTAATCCGGTTAACTTTGCAATATGTTCTGCAGATTTAACCGCGAACTGCGGATGGGTATTTAATCCTGTTCCAACTGCAGTTCCGCCAAGCGCAAGTTCATATAATCTGGGTAATGCAGCATTAATTCTTTCCAAACCGTTTGTTAACATTTGAGCATAACCACTAAACTCCTGACCCAATGTTAGAGGAACTGCATCCATCAAATGAGTTCTTCCAATCTTAATTATATCTTTAAATTCATCAGATTTTTTTTGTAACCCATCTCTAAGCTTTGTAACCATCGGAATGAGTCTACGATGAATTTCCTCAACAGCAGCAATGTGCATTGCAGTGGGGAAAGTATCATTTGACGATTGTGCTTTATTTACGTCATCATTTGGATGAATTGGTTTTTTACTCCCCATTTCACCGCCAGCTATTTCAATTGCGCGATTAGAAATGACTTCATTTGCATTCATATTTGTCTGAGTGCCACTTCCTGTTTGCCATACAACAAGCGGAAAATGTAGATCGAGTTTTCCTGCAATTACTTCATCGGCAGCTTTTATAATTAAATCGGCTTTATCTGCAGGTAAAGTTCCGAGTTCTTTATTTGTTAGTGCGGCAGCTTTTTTAAGAATTCCAAGTGCACGAATCAATTCTCTTGGAAAATGATCTCCGCCTATTTTAAAATTGATTAATGATCTTGCTGTTTGTGCACCAAAGTACATATTGGAAGGAACTTTAATTTCTCCCATCGTATCTTTTTCAATCCGGTAATCCATTTTAGTACTCCTCTTTAAATGATGAATCTCCCGTAAAACGGGCTCAGCCACTGGCTGAAATATTCCTGATAATTATTATCCGAAATTTACTACATTTTTTTATAGAGAAATCTTTATTTTTTTGATCGATAATTATTCTTTACAGATATAAAGTATAAAAATCAGATTATGACATTTTTCACGCAACTCAAAACAAAAAGAAAAACGAGATTTGGAATCGGTAAAAATGATTTTTAGTGCGGTAAATAAAATCGACCTAAAAGTTGTAAGTGGCGCAAAAATTCATTTATATTTTCGCTGAACCTTAAAATTAGCCCGTTTGTCACTCTAGGATTAAATCCATCACGAATCAAACAATTGATAATTATTATGGTATTATGTTTGAGTGGATTTGAAAATGATTTTTTTTATCAATTCAAATTAATTAGGTTTGAACGAATATAAAACTAAAGAGGTAATATTGGAAATTCCCCAGCTCGATCGCAGTAACTACCTTAAGGGTTTGCTTATTACAGCAAGAAGAGATAACCAACTTGCAGAATCAGAAATAACAATTATCAAAAAGCTAGCTGCACGCCTTGGTTTTTCATCAGATTTTTTTGAAGAAA
>JAPHUI010000213.1 GCA_026193755.1 Ignavibacteriaceae bacterium
CAATGGCAGATTCTCTTTTCAGATACGCAAAAGATCTTGATGCTTTACGATGGAGAGCTCCGGAGAAATTTAATTCAGTAATTGAATTATTAGGAAAAGAATTTAAGTATCCGGTTGTAAAACTTGACTCAGTTTTTGATGTGGAAACACCTGATGGAGTAGTTGGGGATAATCTTATTACAGATCATCTTCATCCAAATTTAAGAGGTTATCAAATAATCGGGAGAGAATTATTTAATAAGTGTTTTGAAGCTAATTTATTTCCGAATGAAAGAAATACAAATTACTCTTTAGCTGTTCAGGATAGTATTACGTTAAGCAGATATGAATTCACAAAATTTGATTCAACAATCGCTCTTTACCAAATTATCATATTGAAAAGCGATTGGCCTTATACCAAAAAGAAAATATCCGATGAAGAAAAGCTAAAAGCCTTAAATATGAAAACGTATGCTGATACTCTTGCTTACCTTGTTGGCAAAGGTGACATACCCTGGGAAACAGCGCATCTTCAACTTGCACAGAGAAAGTTATCTGAAGGCGACATAGAGTCATTTAAAAAAGAAATAATCGTAGCTGCAGATGAATATCCATTCGATCCGTATCTATATAAATTCGCAGCACAGCAGTTAATAGACACTAAAAATTATGACGATGCGTATGCATACTTATTAAAGTTAAATAACATTAAAAAAAATGCTTATTCAACCAAATGGCTTGGAATTATTGATTTGCTAAATAACAAAGTTGATTCTGCAATGATGTATCTATCAGAAAGTTTAAATTACAATTCTTCCGATGCCACGGTTCTTTACAATTTAGCCGGTGCTTATTCTTTAAAGAAAGATTATCAAACAGCTTTGCAGATGGTAAACCGCAGTTTGCAAATTGAGCCAAACTACTTGATGGCAAAAAATCTTCAACAGCAGTTAATTAATGCAACAAGATCAAACAGATAAGGATTAAAAACTTTGCCGCTTTCCGAAAAGCAAGAAGAATTCATAAAAAAGAATCATAAATCTCTTTCCATCAAACAAATGGCGAAGCAGCTAAATGTTTCTGAGGAAGATGTAAAATCTTTTGTCAAAGGAATGAAGACTCCGGTCCCAAAATGGTTTTACTTATCTTTTGTCATCATTCCTGTTTTATTCTTTATCCTGCTTGAAGCTTGCTTAAGATTGTTTAATTATGGACGAGATGATAGAGTTTGGGTTGATGTTTCTTCTGACATGCAAATATTGAACCCTGAAATTGCCTCAAGATATTTCTTCACAATTAGGAACTTACCATTCTCTGTTGAATCTTTTATTTACAAGGAGAAGAAAAAAAACAGCTTCAGGATTTTTGTACTTGGAGCAAGTTCAGGTGCAGGTTATCCTTATTTATCTAGTGCATCCTTCAGCAAGTTCATAAGAAAAAAGTTAGAAATTCTTTACCCGGAAAAAGTAATTGAGGTTTGTAATATAAGTATGTCAGCAATTAACTCTTACACCATAAGAGACTTGGTGCAAGAGGTTCTTAAAAAGAATCCTGACCTGATATTAATTTATCTTGGTCATAACGAGTATTATGGTGCACTTGGTGTTGGCTCACTTGAATCACTCGGATCTTCAAGATTTATCGTCAATACAACGTTATGGCTTAACAAATTCAAAACTGTCGAGTTATTGAGAAATTTTATTAAAACTATTTTAGGAATTTTCTCATCGGCTAAAGAGAGCACTAGCGGTACAATGATGGCACAGATGGCAAAAGATAAGTTGATTGAATACAATTCTGATATTTACTGGAAGGGCATTAAACAATTTGAAGGTAATCTTCACGACATCCTGCAAATATGTAAAGAATCAAACATTCCGGTTATTACCAGCACATTGGCTTGTAACCTCAAAGATCAAAAACCATTCGTATCAGTTAAAGATTCCAAATATCCGTCGGCAGATGAAGAATTTTTCGAAGCTAAGGAAAAATTAGATTTAAATGAAATTGATTCAGCAAGATCACTTTTTATATATGCAAAAGAGCTTGACGCTTTACGGTTCCGCGCACCTGAAGAAATTAATCGTGTTATAATCAGATTGTGTGAAAAAATTGGCTATCCATTTATTAAAAGTGATTCACTCCTAAATGTTGCAAGCAATGATGGAATAGTAGGAGATAATTTAATTACAGATCATCTTCATCCAAACGTAAGAGGTTACCAAATAATTGGAAATTCATTTTTTGGTGCAATGAAGAAAAATGGGTTTCTTCCTTCAAAAGAAATTCCTGATATAGATGAAAGGACTGCTGATAGTCTGGTTTATGCATATTACAACTTCACTAAACTGGATTCAACAGTAGCTAATTTTAGAATTAAAATTTTGAAAAATGATTGGCCTTATATCGATCCTGCAAAACAAATTCCAAGGAACCAACTTATTCATTTAAATAATCTAATCGATAGTATTTCAATTAATATTATTGATGGAAGAATTTCAAGAGAACAGGCAAGGTTACAAGCAGCTTCGAATTATTTTAGTAGAATGGATTATGATGAGTACGCTACCGAAATGGCTGCGCTGATTGAGGAGTTTCCTTTCCTGTACAAATATTATGATATAACTGCGAAAGAATTGATCAAAGTGAGCAACTTTTCAAGAGCTTATTATTTTTTGAAACGGGGTTACGATAAAAATCCGGATGCATTCAATTCAAAGTGGATGGGGATTATTAATCTCTCACAGGGATTTGTTGATGATGCAATTAAATTTCTTGAAGCAAGCATCAAATTCAACAACAAGGATGCTCAAATATATTTTAACATTACCGGAGCTTACGCTCAGAAAAAAGAATTCAATAAAGCACTGGATGCTATTAATAGATGCATCTCCCTCAATCCTGATTTTCCACGAGCGCAAATTATCAGGCAACAGCTTTTATCAATTGTAAATAAAAAGCCTGATGAGTAAGTCAGATAAAACTAAAACAAAAAGAAAGTATCCACTTTGGTATTATCTTGTAATAATTCTTATTCCTGTTTTCTTTTTTGTATTCCTTGAAATAGGCTTAAGAATTTTCAATTACGGCAGAGACAATAGCCAATGGTTTCAAATAACTGAAACCAAACAGATGCTTAATCCTGATATTACCGGCAGATACTTTTTTAATATAAAGGATTTGCCCCAATCAAATAATGACGCTTTCGACATTGTAAAAAAGGAAAATTCATTCAGAGTATTTGTTATGGGAGGAAGCAGTGCTGCAGGTTTTCCTTTCTCACCCAACGGAACATTTTCACGTTATATCCGCGATCGTCTTGAATTATTATATCCTGAAAAAAATATTGAAGTTATTAACATTGCTATCACAGCAACTAATTCGTACACGATAAGAGATCTATTACCTGAAGTAATTAAACAAAAGCCGGACTTAATTATTATTTATGCGGGACACAACGAGTATTATGGTGCATTTGGTGTCGGGTCTACAGAGAACATCGGTAACTCAAGAAAGTTTGTGAACTTTCTTATCTGGCTGAACAAGTTTAAGTCGGTTGAGCTACTTAGAAATTTACTGAATTCTGTTGGAAACTTATTCAACAGGGAAGCAAATAATAATG